>CAZSEG010000045.1:16909-20418 GCA_964605875.1 uncultured Chitinophagaceae bacterium | reverse complement strand
CCGTTTTTTGATGCGCCAAATCCGTTGGCTGTGTTCAATGCGCAACCTCCGGGCAACCCTACTTCGGGAAATTTCAGTTGGCAGCCGAGTTGCAATCAGGTGCGCAAACAGCCTTACACGGTTGTTTTTAAAGCACAGGATAATTTTGCGCAAGGCGGAATGAAACTGCCGCTCACCGATGTTGAAACATGGTTGATTGAAGTGGTTGCTCCGCCTGTTTTGGATGTAACGGCTGATGTTGCAGGCAGCACCGTAAATATTGCATGGAAAAATCCGTACTACTGTTCTTCGACAAATAATTTCAGAGGTTTTTCTGTGTGGCGCAGAATCAATTCCAATCCGTTTACGCCCGAATATTGCGAAACGGGATTGGCAGGCAGGGGTTACACGCGCCTTAATTCAACATTAATCAAAAACTATAATTATACCGATAACACGGCTGTGCGCGGGCAGCAATATTGCTATCGTATTCTGGCGCATTTCAGCCGGCTTTCGCCCAACGGAATTTTTGAATACGACTTGGTTGAAAGCGTTCCTTCGATGGAAGTTTGCGTGAATATTCCTTTGGATATTCCGGTGATTACGAATGTGAGCGTGAACACAACCGACTCGATAAACGGAAGCAATTTTGTGGCATGGAGCAAACCCCGCGCAGGAGCAAATCAATTGGATACCGTTCAAAATCTTCCGCCATACGTTTTTGATGTTTACAGAAGCGCGGGATTTAATCTCACTGCGCCAACTTTGGTGCAAACCTATACGGCAAACAGTTTTGCCTCCATGAACGATACCACGTTCACAGATACTTTATTGAATACACAAACCACGCCTAATTCATACAAAATTGTTTTCAAAGCCAATGGCGATTCGCTGGGCGAAACAGCGGTGGCTTCTTCCATATTTCTGAGCATTGACCCATCGGATAAATTATTGCGGTTGAAGTGGGAAGAAAATGTTCCTTGGACGAATGACAGCTTCGCAATTTTCAGGCAAGATAAAATAACGCTGTTGTTTGATTCGATTGGCGTTTCCAAAACGCATCAGTATGTTGATACAGGCTTGATAAACGACACGGCTTATTGTTATTATGTGAAAAGTTTCGGGCATTATTCCGTTTCGGGTTTAAAGCATCCAATCGTCAATCTTTCGCAGGAAAATTGCGGCAAACCACAAGATACCATCGCGCCTTGTCCGCCTGTTTTATCTGTTAGAAATGATTGCGAAAAATATAGCGGTAAAGCATGGAACGATTCTGTGTTTGCAAACACTTTGAGCTTTAGTTTTACAGAACAGGAGGGTTGTGATAACGATGCAGTTATCTACAATATTTATTTCAGTGAAACAGATAATAATTTATCGCTGATTGATTCAACAACCGACACCACTTACACGCATATTGTTCAGAAAAATATTGCGGGTTGCTATGCTGTAACTGCAATTGATAAAGTGGGCAACGAAAGCCTGCGCAGTAACCAAGTGTGCGTTGAAAATTGCTCTTTCTACGAATTGCCGAATGTGTTTACGCCAAATGGCGATGGGCAGAATGATAGGTTTACTCCTTTCAAACCATACAGATTTGTTACGCGGGTAGAGTTCAGCATTTTCAACCGTTGGGGCAACAAGGTTTTTGAAACTACCGACCCCGATATTAACTGGGACGGTCGCGATTACAAAACAGGCGTTTTGCTGAATGACGGCTTGTATCTCTACGGTGGTTACTACTACGAAAAGCAACGCAATGGCGAAGTGAAAAAACCGCTTCCGCCAAATAAAAAAGGCGGTGGCTATATTCATTTGATTAGAGGGAATTGAGGTGTTGAGTGATGAGTTGCGGGTTACGAGTTGCGAGAAATTTTCTCTGCGACTTTGCGCCTCTGCGAGAAACATAAGTTTGCGTAAGCAAACACTCTGTGTTCTCCTCTACTCTGTGTGCAATTAAAGTTTACAATGAAGGCGACCATTTTCCGAATAAGCCATTGTCCCACAAAGATTTGCGACTACTTCTTCTTAAAAGAAAAATGCCTTTGCGAAAAGTAGCTGAACAGTATCACAATCACGGTGGTGATTATCTTGGCGATGGTGGGATAGATGCCAAGGCTTTCTACAAAGAATTTAATGAAAACATAGTTGAGCAACAGGCTCATCATCACTACCGAAAAATAACGCACCAACTGCACCCTGCCGCGCAGGTTCGATTCAACAAAAACAACCGTGCGCATCAGAAAAAAACCTGTTGGAAAAGTGATGATAAACGCCAGCATAAATGCCGCGATATACGGGCTGATGGCAATGAAAGGCGTATGCAAAACTTCTTTATGCAGCACGTAGTGATAGGCTACAAAATACAACAGAATATCCAACACCGTGTTGCCGCCTCCGCAGGCTGCGTAGCGAAAAGTTTGCTTATCGAAAATCTTCGAAAAGGGCGGATAGAAAAAGTCAATAATTGCGGTGATGGTTTTGCGCATCAGTAATTTGAGGATGCGAATATAAAACAATAGACCTTCATTTATTTACATATTGACCATTTACGGATTGACGATTAGCACATTAGCAGATTAACTCATTCACATATTTACGGACTTCAATCGTCAATCTGTAAATCCGTAAATGGTCAATATACAAATGAGTTAATATGGTTAATGATAAATCTGCGTAATCCATCAATCCGTGTAATCATTGCTTGCATTCAATCTGTAAATCCTCAATCCTCCTATCTTTGCCGCGTGGCGGGTATCTACATTCATATTCCTTTTTGCAAACAGGCTTGCCATTACTGCAACTTCTATTTTTCTACCTCCATCGGAAATAAAGAGAAAGTACTCGATGCTATTAACAAGGAAATCGAACACAGCAAAAATTACCTGTCGGGCGAAACCATCCGCACCATTTACTTTGGCGGAGGCACACCTTCTATATTAAGCGCTGATGAGTTAAAGCGCATTATTGAAACTATTCAGAAGCATCACCACTGCAATGTGCAGGAGTTTACGCTTGAGGCAAACCCTGATGACCTGACCACCCGAAAAGTGAACGAGCTGGCAGCACTCAAAACCTTTGGTTTAAACCGTTTCAGCATCGGGGTGCAATCGTTTTTTAATGCAGATTTGCAATATATGAACCGCGCACACAACCGCGATGAAGCCATTAGCGCCATCAAAAAAGTACAGGATGCGGGCTTCGATTTACTCACCATAGATTTGATTTACGGCACGCCCACCACTACCAATGAAAATTGGATTCAAAACCTCGAAACGGCTTTTGCTTTGCACATTCCGCACCTTTCGTGCTACGCGCTTACGGTAGAGCCGCAAACATCGCTGCATCAAAAAATACAAAAGCAACTGCTGCCCCCTGTGGACGAAAACCTTGCCGCCACACACTTCGATATTCTGAAAACACAAGCCGAGCAAAACGGCTTTGAGCATTACGAAATTTCAAACTTTGCGCTGCCCGGCAAATACGCGCTCCACAACACCAACTACTGGCGGGGCGTGTCCTACATCGGC
>CAZSEG010000045.1:13362-16899 GCA_964605875.1 uncultured Chitinophagaceae bacterium | reverse complement strand
GGACGCGAAAGAAGGTGGAACGTGAGCAACAATTTGAGTTATATAGAAGGCATCAATGCCAATAAGCCAAATTACGAAACCGAAACGCTCACCACCGCCCAACAGGCAAACGAATACATCATGACCTCGCTGCGCACTATGTGGGGCATGAACCTGAACCACGAAAAAATTGCAGCCTTCAAGCCTGAAATACTGCAATCGCTACGCGATGTAAATGCAGGTTTTTATGTGGTGAAAAATGAAGTGGTTGCGCTTACAAAAGAAGGCAAGCACTTTGCCGATGGCGTGGCAGGCAGTTTATTTGTGGAATAGCTGAATGACAATAATTAACCACATAGAAACATAGAATAGAAATGTATTTGCTATGTGATTTTGCTTGCAAAACTATGTTCTCTCAGAAAATTATAGAAAAACAAAGTTCTGTCAAAGACAAAGCGAACTATGTATCTATGTGGTTAAATAAGTTAAACAACTTAGTAGAGAAAAAGCGAAAAAGTTTCCAATAACCCGAAATAATTACATTCGCCTTTCAAAATTTTAAATTGATATGACTAAGTTCTCATCATTAGAATACAAACGCCCTGATTTCGATTCAATTTCAGACAACTTTACTGAACTCATTGAGCGTTTCCAACAGGCAAATTCTGCCGAAGACCAAAGCAAAGTGCTGGACGAAATAAATGTGTTGCGCAACGAGTTTCAAACTTATGCTTCTATTGCATCGGTGCGCAATTCCATTGACACCAACAACCCGTATTACGAAGTAGAAAAGCAATTTTATGATGATCACGAACCGCTGTTTCGCGATTTGACCATTCGCTTTTATAAAGCCTTGGGCAACACGCCTTACAAAGCCGATTTGCAAAAGAAATTCGGCAACCAGTTGTTCAACATTGCCGAGGTTTCACTCAAAAGTTTCGACCCAAGTGTTATCAATGATTTGAAAGAAGAAAACCGCTTGGGAACAGAATACACCAAGCTGATTGCCACCGCAACTGTTGAGTTCAATGGCGAAAAATTGAACCTTTCGCAGCTTGACCCTTACGAGCAAAGTTTAGACCGCACCGTGCGCGAAAAAGCTGTGCGCACAAAGTACGCATACTTTGAAAAACATGCTGCCGATTTAGACCGCATTTTCGACCGCTTGGTGAAAGTACGCACCAGCATTGCACATAAGCTCGGCTACAAAAATTTTGTGGAATTGGCATACAGTCGCTTGCTGCGCACGGATTACAATTCAGCAGATGTTGCGGTGTTTCGCAATCAGGTGTTGGAGCACATTGTGCCGCTTACCACCAAGCTGCGCCAGCGTCAGGCAAAGCGAATAGGCGTTGAAGATTTTAGTGTGATGGACATGGCATTGTCGTTTGCAACAGGCAATCCGCAACCCAAAGGCTCGCCTGAATGGATTATCGAAAACGGTAAGAAAATGTACAGCGAGCTTTCGCCCGAAACAAAAGAATTTTTTGATTTCATGGTGAATAACGAGTTGCTGGATTTGGTTACCAAACAAGGCAAGGCAGCAGGCGGATATTGCACGCACTTCGCCAAGTTTAAAGCGCCATTTATCTTCTCCAACTTCAACGGGACTTCGCACGATATTGATGTGTTGACCCACGAAGCGGGACACGCTTTCCAATGTTTCCAAAGCCGCCATTTCGATTTGGATGAATATGCTTTTCCAACCTATGAGGCTTGCGAAATTCACTCTATGAGCATGGAATATTTTAGCTGGCCCTGGATGGAATTATTCTTTAAAGAAGATGCCGAAAAATATAAGTTCTCTCACCTCTCAAATGCGGTGATTTTCTTGTCGTATGGCTGCGCAGTGGATGAGTTTCAGCACATCATTTACGAGCAACCCGAACTGACTCCCGAAGCGCGCAGGCAAGTGTGGTTGGATATGGAAAAGAAATATCGCCCGTACATCAATTACGCAGGTATTCCGTTTTTAGAAAGTGGCGCTTTGTGGCAAAGACAATTGCATATTTACCGTTCACCATTCTACTATATTGATTACTGCTTGGCGCAAATTTGTGCGTTCCAATTCTGGAGCAAATCGCAAAAAGATTTCAAATCAGCTTGGGCGGATTACTTGGATTTGTGCAAAGCGGGAGGCAGCAAAAACTTCTTAGGCTTGGTGCAGGATGCCAAGCTCATTTCTCCTTTTGACGAAAATTGTATCCGCTCGATTGTGGGCGAAGTACAGGCTTGGTTAGATGGTGTGGATGATACAAAGTTGTAGTAATTCGTATCTTTGAAAAGTAAAATTCAAACAGTCATGTTAATAGAAAGAACAAGTAATGAAGTGATAATCCGGCTGCCGTCTTATGTGGATACAGAGGGTTTGCAACGTCTTGTTGACTATTTGAGCTATAAGGAGGCGACATCAAAATCAAAAGCCAAGCAATCTGAGGTTGATAAACTTGCTAAAGAAGTTAAGAGTGGCTGGTGGAGTAAAAACCGTAGCCGGTTTATCAAGTGAATTTTTAAATCAACCTGCCGTTGAAACTAATAACCGGTGGTTAAACACACTTCGACAACACTTATATCAAAAAAACATGCCGTTGTCAAAATTATTATTGACACAAACATAATTTTCAGCGCACTGCTGAACACCAACGGAACAATTGGTGATTTGCTGTTTAACGCTGACGGTATTTTTGAATTTTACAGTTGCAGTTACATGCGGCATGAAATCAAAAAACATTGGGAGAAACTCAAACGCATTTCCAAACTTTCCGAAGAGGAACTTAATGAATCACGGTTCAAAGTTTTTTCTAAAATCAAGTTTATCAATGAAGAATTGATTCCTGAAAAAACATGGCTTGCTGCGGAAGAACTTGTTAAGGATATTGACATGGATGATGCAGATTTTATTGCTCTCACAAAACATCTCAAAAGCTATCTCTGGACTGGTGATAAAGAACTTTACAACGGGCTGAAAAGAAAAAGTTTTAAACGAGTATATAATACCGCAGAGTTAATCGCTTTGAGGAACGCACGGAGATAACCTGACAATGATGATTTTCATAACGGAAAGTAACATGAGTTTACACAGCAACCTCTCCGGCATGATTAAATACATTAGTTTTGAAGCATATTGAAACAGAAAAATTGAATGTCAGTAATCGTAAAACAACTCAGCAAAATATACGGCACGCAAAAGGCGGTAGATGAAATTTCATTCGAGGTGAAAAAGGGTGAAGTGCTTGGCTTTTTGGGTCCCAATGGCGCGGGCAAAAGCACTACCATGAAAATCCTCACCTGCTTTCTGCCGCAAACATCGGGCAATGCAGAAGTGTGCGGAACCGACACCGCCACCAATCCTTTGGAAGTGCGCAGGCACATCGGCTATCTGCCCGAAAGCAATCCTTTGTATCAGGATATGTACGTGAAAGAATATCTGGAATTTGCCGCTTCGGTTTATCAATTGCCCAATGCGCAAAAGCGCATAGCCGAAATGATTGTTGGGGAAGGCCACCACCGTTTCGCCGCCCTGGGGCAGATCGCCCTCGCCGCCCGCCAGGAGGTCGA
>CAZSEG010000045.1:3525-13352 GCA_964605875.1 uncultured Chitinophagaceae bacterium | reverse complement strand
CAATGCGCTTTTGCGCATTGCCGAAATGATTGAAGCAACAGGATTGACTGCCGAGCGCACCAAAAAAATCGCGCAGCTTTCAAAAGGATATAAGCAGCGTGTCGGCTTGGCGCAGGCAATGTTGCATAATCCCGAAGTGCTGATTTTAGATGAACCCACAAGCGGTTTAGACCCAAATCAGTTAGTGGAAATCCGCGCCCTGATAAAGCAATTAGGCAAAGACAAAACGGTTATTTTTTCATCGCACATCATGCAGGAAGTGCAAGCCGTTGCCAACCGCGTGGTGATTATCAGCAAGGGAAAAATTGTTGCCGATGATACCACCGAGCAACTGCAATCGCGCCTGAATAATGAAATGGTAGCGCTTGTTGAATTTAAGCAACCTGTTCATCACGAAACATTGCTGAAAATAAAAGGAGTGAAGCAGGCTGTGCAGCAGGAAAATCTCTGGCAACTCACCGCCATCGGCACTGAAGATATTCGCGAAAGCATCTTTGAATTTGCCAAGCAACAGAACCTCACTTTGCTGCAACTCTACCGCGATAAATATTCGCTGGAAGAAGTGTTTAAGCAGTTGACGAAGTAGGATTAAACCAAACTTTTTATTCCGCTCACCAATATATCCAATTCATCCGGTGAAGTATAAATGTTTGGTGAAATGCGCACACCGTTTAAGCCTTCGTGCAACACGGTTGTGGCATGAATTTTCTGATTGGTAAAAAGTTTCGTAGCAATATCTTCTGCTTTCATACCTTCAATGGCAAAGGTTGCGAGGCAACAACTGTATTCATCTTTTAATGAAGTGTAGAACGATACGCCTGATAAATCTTTTACTTTTTCGCACCAATAGTTTTTCAAAAACCGCAGGCGATTTTCTTTGCGCTTGTTGCCGATTTTCTGATGAAAATCCAATGCCGCATGAACCGCCATTTCTGCCGCAAACGACCGCGTGCCCAGCGATTCAAACTTTCGGATATTCTCTCCTTCAGGTTCGTTGGAAGAAAGCAAAGCCCACACGTTTTTAATTTTTTCTTTCTTGATAAACATAAAACCCGTTCCGAAAGGCGCACACAACCATTTGTGAAATGATGCCGCATAATAGTCGCAGTTAAGGTCGCTGATTTTGTAATCGAGATGGGCAAATGAGTGTGAAGCATCTACAATCACTTCGCAACCTTTTGCTTTGGCGGCATCGGCAATTTTGCGCACGGGCAGTATCTGCCCCGTCCAATTCATTAAGTGTGTGATGTGAACGATTTTAGTTTTTGGCGTAATGGCTGAAACATATTTTGCAACAATTGCTGCATCATCCTCTTCGGGAAAATTTAATTCCACCCAATTCAGTTTTATGCCATCGCGTTTTTCGCGCTGCTTCCATGCGTTCATCATGTTCGGGTAGTCAAACTTGCATAACACTACTTCATCGCCTGCCTTTAAATTCAAACCAAAAATAATAGTGTTCAAACCTTCTGTTGTGTTGCGGTTGAAAGCAATTTCATCGGCACTCACACCACAAAATTCCGCCACGCGATTGCGCAAGGGCTCGCGTTGCTCATCTAATTTTCGCCACATAAAATAGCTTGGTGCGCGATTGGCAAACTGATAATTTTCGATATGCGACTGTTGCACGGGCAGCGGCTGCGGACTCACTGCGCCATTATTCAAATTGATGATTTCATCCGAAATAAAATATTGCCCGCGAACGTGTTTCCAAAAATCATTTTCGTCTTTTATATTTTCAGGATTAAAGCCTTTGGGCTTTTCATCTTTACATCCCTGCATTGCGAGCATACTTGCCGATAAAGTTGCCAGAGCAGATTGCTGAATAAATTTTTTGCGGTTGAGCATGGCGTAAATATAGTTAAGAGGTGGGAGGCGAGGGGTGAGAGGAATTTGTTTGCGTAAGCAAACACCCTGTGTTCTCTGTGTGAAAAATTCGCATAGTAAAACTATTACACAAAAATGCCACAGGCACTAAACCTGTGGCATTAAGCGAAAAGCCGATTTTGAATGTGTTAATCTTCGGAACTCAGAAATTTGTATGCTATGCCTGCAAGCGCAGCCCCTGCAATGGGAGCAGCAATAAACACCCACAGTTGCGCTATTGCCCAATCGCCAACAAACAACGCCTGACTGATGCTGCGAGCCGGATTTACCGATGTATTCGTTACCGGAATACTGATAAGGTGAATCAGCGTAAGCCCCAAACCAATGGCAATTCCCGCAAAACCCGCAGGTGCTTTTTTATCGGTTGAACCAAGAATGATGATGAGGAAAATAAAGGTCATTACCACCTCTGTGATAATCGCTGCGTTCAGCGAATATTTGCCCGGAGAGTGTTCGCCAAAACCGTTGGCTGCAAAGTTGCCGATGCTGCTGCCGTTGCCGGTGGCAATGGCATATAAAACACCTGCCGCTGCAATTGCGCCAAGTATCTGAGCAAAAATGTAGGGCAGTAAATCTTTACCGTTAAATCTTCCGCCAACCCATAAACCGATACTCACAGCGGGGTTCAGATGCGCCCCCGAAATATGCCCGAGGCTGTAAGCTATGGTAAGCACCGTTAAGCCGAACGCCAAAGAAACGCCAAGCAAGCCAATGCCCACATCAGGAAAAGCGGCTGCAAGAACCGCACTGCCACAACCACCCAACACCAACCAAAATGTTCCGATAAATTCTGCAATAAATTTTTTCATAACTGTTTTTTTGTGAACTAATGGTATCAAAAAGAAACATTTTTCGGCAATCGTGAAATTTTGTTTTAAACATAGAATACAGTACATCAGATAAACACTCTGTGCAACCAATAGTTTTTATCACACAGAGATGCGCTGCTAATCAGGAAATCTCTATTTTGCTTCGCTATTCAAATCTTCATGTTTTCACTGCGCATCGCTTTACGTTATTTGTTTTCAAAAAAAAGTACGAATGTCATCAACATCATTTCGTACATCAGCATCACGGGCATGGGCGTGGGCGCATTTGCATTGATTGTTGTGCTGAGTGTATTCAATGGTTTTGAAGGAGTGATAAAAGATCTGTACAATGTTTTTTATCCTGAAATAGTTATCACACCCGCGCAGGGTAAAATTTTCGACAACAATGATTTTATCGAGCAAAAAATGAAAGCCGATAAAAGCATTGCATCCTACACAAAAACACTGGAAGAAAACGCCTATTTTGAATATGAAGGCAAAGCAACAATTGCAACTATAAAAGGTGTGGACGAAAACTACACGAAAACTACCGATGTTGCAGATTATGTGATGCAGGGAGATTTTTATTTAAGCGACAGCGCAAAAGATTATGCGGTGATAGGCGCAAATATCAATCAGGCATTGAACACAAGCATTGAAAATAATTTCGCCATGCTCAACATTCGTGTGCCAAAAATCACCAATGCAACTGTGTTTATGCCCGATGATGCTTTCAATACGGCTTATGTAATTCCTGCCGGAATATTTTCCATTCAGCAGGAGTTTAATTCCAAGTATGTAATCGTTTCGCTGCCGCTTGCACAACAATTGATTGGTATTGACGATGCAGTTTCTTCTTTTGAAATAAAGCTGAAAAAAGGTATTGATGCTGAAAGACAAAAAGAAATTTTTCAGTCTGCTTTAGGCAAAGATTACAAAGTGCAAACCCGCGAGGAATTAAACGAAGTTTTATACCGTGTTGTAAAAATGGAACGCTGGGCGGTGTTCGCCATTTTGAGTTTTATCTTGGTGATTATTTCTTTCAATATAGTTGGTTCGCTTACCATGCTTGCCATCGAGAAAACTAAAGACATTTCAATTCTAAAAGCGATGGGGGCTTCACAGAATGACATCAGCAAAATATTTCTACTTGAAGGTATTTTTACAGCCTTGCTTGGTGCAAGCATAGGTTTGTTTTTGGGCTTGTTATTGTGCTACCTGCAAATCAATTTCGGCTTTGTAAAACTTGCCGAAGGCGGAGCTTCGTTTGTTGTAGATGCGTATCCCGTCAAAGTAATTTCATCCGATATTTTTCTTACGTTTTTTACTGTTGCGGGTATCAGTCTTTTGGCATCATTAGTTCCGGCAGTCAAAGCGGCAAAACAGAGGCTGAGTTTTGCTTAAAGTAACCTGAGTTATGGATTAGTTGCCGATAGTATTACAACTATAAAATTGAAACCACATAGAAACATAGTTCTTGTATGTTTCTATGTGGTTTCAATAAAATGTTGGGCTATGCAGATTTTAATTTTTTAATCCATAACTCACCTTAAAGGACATTACTCGTTTGCTCTTTTATTTTCTCTAATTCATCTTTCATATTCACCACAATTTTTTGCATGGCTGCATCATTTGCCTTTGAGCCAATGGTGTTTATTTCACGCCCTATTTCCTGCGAAATAAAATTCAGTTTACGCCCTTTCATTTCTTCGTTGTTCTCTTCTGTTGCCTGCCTGAAATGGTCGCAGTGCGCGCGCAGGCGGGTAAGCTCTTCGGTAATATCTAATTTTTCTATGTAGTAAACCACCTCCTGTTCAAAGCGGTTTTGGTCAATTTTATCTTTGGGTATAAACAGGTCTAAGTTGTTGTGCAGACGCTGTCTTATTTCGTTCACCCTGCGTTTATCCTGTTCGCGCAAATGCGTGATGAAATATTCAATGATTTTTATTCTGCCCAGCAAATCTTCTTTCAAGGCATTGCCTTCGTGTTCACGGAATTTTTCCAATTCATCCAATGCGGCAAACACCGTTGCTTCTATCAGTTGCCATTCTTCGGTGGCTATTTCCGGTTGCGTATCTTCATACACATCGGGCAGGCGAAGTATGGCAGGAAGAATATCTGTAGAAGCAATTTTAAGTTCCGTTGCCACTTCAATCAATTCATTAAAATGCGCTTTCAAAACTCCTTTGTTCAGGCGAATGGCGGCTTGTTCGCGGTCGCTGATTACACTCACATAAACATCTACTTTGCCGCGTTGCAAACGCGCGGTAATCTGCTGACGCAATTGATATTCCTGCTCGCGGTAGCGCGAAGGCAGTTTGGTTCCCAAATCCATGCCCTTGCTGCTGTTCAGCGAGCGCACTTCCACATTTACGGTGGTTTCGTTGATGTTTTGCGAGGCTTTTCCAAAGCCCGTCATAGATTTCAGCATGGTGCTAATATGGGGATTGTTGACGTTAAATGAAAATTGACGGATTTTGCAACGTGATTGCATCCTGTTTTTTACAAGGTTTTTTCCCGCCAATTTGTAATTTCAAAATATCTCTTAGCTTCATTTTACAAAACAGATAAATATGTCAAAAAAAGTTGCACTTGCAATAATCCTCATCACTACCATTTTCACCCAATTTTCTATCGCTCAATATTGCGGAAACTCAGGTACAAGTGTCTGCGCTCCCGGTACAGGCTTAGTGTTTTCGGATGGTTTTAAACCGCCTTATGATTCCTTGCCTTGTGCGCAAAAAGGAGTGCCATTTGACCAGATAATTCGCTTTGCTGTGCCGCCAACTGTTACCAGCGGAAATTCTACATTCAATTTGAATTGGTTGGAAATTGCCACCATCAGCAACTTGCCTTGCGGTTTGTGTTGGTCAACCAATAAGTCAAATAACAGATTCAATAAGAATGAACAAGCCTGCATAAGAGTTACGGGAACAACTTATGACAATCCGGGTCAATTCAAACTAAACATCATTGTAGATGCAAATGTGAGTGTATTTGGTATTCCCTCGACTCAATACGGGCAAGATGCGAGCGCGGCAGGGTTAAAATATTATTTGCGTGTGGAGCAAAACAATGGTGCTTGTATAAATGTGGACACGCTTGCCGCAGGCAACACAGCCACATCTTTAGGTGCTGATTTTACGGCTACGGTTACCGCAGGTGGCGCAACAACTTTTTGCAGTGGCGGCTCTGTTGTGCTTACTGCAGCTCCGGCAGCGGCAACAAGCTATCAATGGTATAACGGCTCTACGCTTATTCAGGGCGCAACTTCGCCAACATACACGGCAACGGCTTCCGGCAACTACAATGCAAAAGTGGTGAAAGGTTGCAAGGGCTTTACCTCTGCAAATACTACTGTTACTGTAACTCCGCTTCCGGCAGCAGCTATCTCTCCGGCAGGTGCTGTTCAGTTGTGTAATAACAGCACACAAGTGCTTACGGCTTCGCCTGCGGGTGCAAGCTATGTTTGGTTGAATAATGGCTCACCGATTGGCGGGGAAACTGCCCAAACCTACACGGCAAGCACAGCCGGAAGCTATTCGGTAAGTGTTACCAATAATGGTTGCAGCAGTGTATCTAATGCAGTTTCGGTTTCCACAGGAAGCAGCAACGCAACCGTAACGCCAACAGCTTCTGCACAAACTATTTGCGCAGGGCAAACCGTTACCTTAGATGCAGGCGCAGGGTTCACATCTTACGCATGGTCTGGCGGTGGAAGCGGGCAAACTAAAGATGTTACCTCTGCTTCAACTTACACAGTAACGGTAACGCTTTCTTCGGGCGGATGCACCAGCACGGGCAGCGGCTCGGTAACTATTACCAGCGGGCAAAATGTTCCTGACATTACAACGCTTCCTGCTACAACTTCCGGTTGCGTGGGCACGGCAGTTGTGTTGGATGCAGGCGCAGATTACACCACTTATTCATGGACGGGTGGCGGCAACACGCAAAGCATCACTCCGCTTAATTCAGGTCCTTATACCGTTACTGTTACAAAGGCGGGTTTCTGTGGCAGCGCAACGGCAACTACCGACCTTACCATAAATCCTTTGCCGCAAATTACATTGTTGGTTACGCCCGACCCTGCAACTGCTTGTCCGAATCAACCTGCAACTTTAGATGCAGGCTCAGGTTACGACACCTACGAATGGTCTAACGGATTAACCACGCAAACCATTTCGGGCGAAATGGACAGTTCATACACGGTTACTGTTACTAAAACCGAACTTGGTTGCACGGCATCAGAATACAAACAGGTTGATGTTGCAAATCCGGGTGCGCCCGATGCACCGGATATGAATCCGGCTTATGAGTTCTGCACAGGCGATTCGGCTTACGTGGCTGCGGGTTTCGGCTTTGATTCTTACGAATGGTCAACAGGCGATACCATTGATTTTATCAGACCAAAAACTGCCGGCACATACACAGTTACCGTTACGCAGCCCGGCAGATGCGGCACAACCATTGGAAGCGCAGTGGTAACAGAAAATCCTCGCCCCGATGCTTCTTTCACCAACAATGGTGGAGTGCTGACAGCTAACACTGCTTCGGGCGTAACTTACACTTGGTACAAAAACAATGCGCCAATAAGCAATTCAAACACGCCAACTTATACGCCTGCCGAAACAGGCAACTATTCGTTGCAGGTAAATGACGGCAAATGCAGCAGTCGCTCTTCGGCTATCAGCATTTCGGTTGGCATCAACGAAATAGGAAAAACAATTCAGTTGATGGCTGTGCCTAATCCGACAACAGGTGCGCTTTCTATCAGATTTAATTTGCCGCAGGCAACAGAAATGAACCTGAAAGTTTTGGATATGGCGGGGCGTGTGTTGCTCGAAAACAACAACACTTTCTCCGAAGGTCAGAACCAATTGCCTTTGGATATTTCAAACTTCAACAGCGGTTTGTATTTACTCAATCTTCAAACCAAAGAAGGTACAGCAACTTTGATTATCAGCAAGCAGTAAATTATTGTTTAAAACAGAAAAACAAAACGCCCGAAGCATCAAAAACTTCGGGCGTTTTTTTGAATCATTTTACCTTCGCTGCATGACTTCAACAGAAAAAAATATTTCCATCCCGCTTCCGCCAACAGGTAATCAACTGAACTGTAAAGGTTGGGTGCAGGAAGCCGCGCTAAGAATGTTATTGAACAACCTTCACCCTGATGTTGCCGAAAAGCCCGAAGAGTTGGTGGTGTATGGCGGCATCGGCAAAGCGGCTCGCAATCATGAATCGCTGCAAAAAATTATCGCGTGTTTGAAAACTTTAGAGGAAGATGAAACGCTGCTTGTTCAAAGCGGAAAGCCTGTTGGTATTTTGCGTTCGCACAAAGACGCACCGCGCGTTTTGATTGCCAATTCAAATCTTGTAGGCAAATGGGCAACGTGGGAACACTTCCGCGAACTTGAAGCAAAGGGTTTGATGATGTACGGACAAATGACCGCAGGCAGTTGGATTTACATCGGCACACAAGGCATTGTTCAGGGTACTTACGAAACTTATCTTTCGCTTGCTTCCATAAATTACAACGGCACTTTAAAAGGAACGCTGAACGTTACCGCAGGCTTGGGCGGAATGGGTGGCGCACAGCCGCTCGCCATCACCATGAATGAAGGTGTTGCGCTGATTGCCGAAATGGAAGAATGGCGAATTTTAAAACGAATCGAAACAAGATATTTAGACGAATGGAGCAGCAATATTGATGAAGCAATTGACCGCGCGCTGCAAGCCAAAGCCAATGGCGAAGCGGTTTCCATCGGTGTGTTGTGCAATATTGTTGATTTGCTGAAACGCCTGATTGAGCGCAACATCACGCCCGACACGCTCACAGACCAGACTTCCGCGCATGATGAACTGATTGGATATTTTCCTGAAAATTTAAGCGTGGAAGAAGCCAAAATTTTACGCGAAACAAATCCCGAAAATTATCGCAACCGCTCGTTAGATACTATGGCGCATCACATTAAGCTGATGCTCGAATTGCAGAAGCGCGGAGCAATCACTTTCGATTACGGAAACAATTTGCGCGGTCAGGCAAAAGATAAGCGCAACGTTGAAAATGCTTTTGATTTTCCGGGTTTTGTGCCTGCATATATTCGTCCGCTTTTTTGCGAAGGAAAAGGACCTTTTCGTTTCGTTGCTTTGAGTGGCGACCCGAATGATATTCACGTTTGCGATGAAAAACTGAAAGAACTTTTTCCCGAAAATAAAGGCTTGTTGCGTTGGCTGAAAATGGCGAAAGAACGCATCGCTTTTCAGGGCTTGCCTGCGCGTATCTGCTGGCTCGGTATGGGCGATAGAGAGAAAGCAGGCTTGGCTTTTAATGAATTGGTGAAAGCAGGAAAAGTAAAAGCCCCCATTGTAATCGGGCGCGACCATCTGGATACGGGCAGTGTTGCTTCGCCCAACCGCGAAACCGAAGCTATGAAAGACGGCAGCGATGCCGTTGCCGACTGGGCGATTTTAAATGCGCTCATCAACACGGCAGGAGGCGCAAGTTGGGTTTCATTTCATCATGGCGGTGGCGTGGGCATGGGTTATTCGCTTCACGCAGGCATGGTGATTGTTGCCGATGGAACGGACGATGCCGCCAAACGCCTTTCCCGCGTGCTGCACAACGACCCCGCGATGGGCGTTATCCGCCATGCCGATGCGGGTTATGAAATTGCGGATAATGTTGCGGATAAGTTTGGGTTGAAGATTTAGCTGTTTGAAATTTGCGAAAAGAATCATCAATACCCCACAGGGTTCATCTTTGTATGTCTGATTCTGATAACTCTCACTTCTTTGTCAGACACATAATAAGCAACTCTGTATTTGTGAATTTCAAAAGCGCGGAAAGAATTGTTCTCGTTATTTACCCGATACTTATCGGGGCTATGCCGGTATGGGTTGTCGGCTAAATCTTTTATGGCAGACAATATTTTCTCTCTTACCTTTTCTGCATTTTGCAAAGAATCTTTTTTGATATGCGAATACGCATTTTGCAAAGATTTTCTGGCTTCATTATCAATAGTAACGCGCAGCTTTGGACTTACCATGATTGCATTTCTTTTTCTAACTCTTCGATTGTGATAAACTCGCCTTTGTCCATACGCGCCATCGCTTCGTCCAGTTCGCGGT
>CAZSEG010000045.1:0-3515 GCA_964605875.1 uncultured Chitinophagaceae bacterium | reverse complement strand
GTATTGTTCCGTTGTGGCGGGCAGCGCGGGTTTTAAAAATGATTTTATCAATTCAAGCAGCGATTTTTTTTGCTCCTTGTCAAGGCGAATGAAGTAGTGAATTAATTCTTTGTCTAATGCGGTTGCCATTGGTTTGTGTTTTTACAAATTTAGGTCAAAGATTTGAAACTTTAGGAATTGCGGGATGAATCCTGTATTTTGACAACAATTGCTATTCGGAATTTGTAATTCCGAAAGCGATGTTTACTTTTTGGTTAAATGAAAATCGGGACATAGACCTGCGGTCATTTCCGGAGTTATATGTAAAGAATCGTCTTCGATAAACCGATATTTCCATGACACTTGTTCTGTATCATTCTTATATCCTGTCAATGTGTTTCCCTGTAACTCATATTTTGGATAAAAATAAATGCCATTCTTGCTGTTCCACCGCAACGTATTATCTGTAAACGTTAATGTATCGCTGTTTTCTGTGCTTGCAATATCACATTGATAGCCTATCCACAACCCGAGAATTTTTTCTGCATCAGATTTTTCTTTGCGGCAAGCAGTAGTAAATATTATTACACTTATTACCAATCCTGCTAAAATCTTTTTTTTCATGCTTACCATTTTTATGTTCTTCAATTTCTTTTCTCAAAGCTATAACATATAATGTCAATTCCTCTGCTTTTTGCAGCAGCAATTTATTCATCCTTAACTGCTTGAGTGTTCTGCAAGGCATCTCGAATAAATCTGCTTTGAAAAACTTATCTGCTTCTTACCTACATTGTAATGGCTATCAAAACCCCAACAATTCCTCCATCACCTTCGCCACTTTTTCCGCATTGGGCAGCATGGCTTTTTCTAAGTTTTCATTCAAAGGAATTGCGGGCGTATTTACCGCACCAATGATTTTCACAGGCGCATCAAGAAATTGAAAACAGTTGGCTGAAATTCTTCCCGCCAATGCTTCGGCAAAAGAATTTGTTATTGTTTCTTCGGTAAGCACAATCGCTTTGCCGTGTCGCTTCACCGTTTCATAAACAGCTTCTTCATCAAGCGGATTCAAAGTGCGTAAATCCAATACTTCAATTTGCCCTGAAAAAAATTTTGCCGCATTTGTTGCCCAATGAACGCCCATGCCGTAAGTGATTACTGCAAGCGATTCACCGTTTTCAATTTTTTCTTTTTGCGCTTCCAATGCAATTCTCGCTTTGCCCAACGGGATAATATAATCTTCATCAGGCTCTACACATTTTGCGGCTTCCGTGCCTTTCACCTTGCTCCAGTACAAGCCTTTATGCTCAAAAATCACAACAGGATTCGGGTCATAGAAAGCAGCTTTCAGCAAGCCTTTCATATCGGCTGCATTGCTTGGATACACAATTTTTACGCCTTTAATCTGCAACACAAAACTTTCTACACTGGATGAATGATAAGGTCCGCCACTGCCATACGCGCCAATCGGAATGCGGATTAAAGCCTGCACGGGAAATTTCCCATTGCTCAAATAACAAGAACGCGAAACTTCGGTAAACAACTGATTCACTCCGGGGAAAATGTAATCGGCAAACTGCACTTCCACCATTGGTTTACAGCCTGCCGCGCTCATGCCCACCGTGCTGCCGATGATGTAGGCTTCCATAATTGGCGTATTGAACACGCGCTTGTCGCCATATTTTTTTGCAAGCAATGCCGCTTCACGAAACACTCCGCCCAATTCCCCGCCAACATCCTGTCCGTATAACAATGCTTCGGGAGTTGCGCGCAAAATTTCATCCACTGCGTGAAGCGCGGCATCCACCATCACTACGGTTTCGCCATTCGCAGGTGCGCGATTCCCTTTTTCTTCGGTGATAGACGTTGGCGCGAAAATGTGTGTGGTTAAATCTTCTTCCGTTGGATTCGGTTCTTGCAAAGCGCGTTCAAAATCTTCCGCAACCGATAATTTTGTTTCTTCTTCAATCTGATTCAGTTCCTCTGCCGTTGCTATATTTTCATACAACAAATATTTTTTGAATTTCGGATAAGGGTCGCGCGCGGCATCGCTTTCTAAGTTTTCTTTCGGGCGATACCATTCTTTGCGCACACCCGAAGTATGGTGATTCAGCAAAGGAACTTTTGCATGAACCAAAAACGGCTTGCGGTCTTTGCGAACGGTTTCAACCGTTTCGCGCAGGGTATCAAAAGCAAGTTTGAAATCGGTTCCGTCAATGCTTATGGTGCGCAAACCTTTGAAGCCTTTGGCATATTCGGCAGCATTCATGGCACGTACCTCGCTGCTGTGTGCCGAAATATCCCACTCATTATCCTGCACCAAAAACACAATAGGATAATTGTGCAGCACCGCCATTTGCAGTGCCTCGCTGATTTCGCCTTCCGTAACGCTGGCATCGCCCAAGCTGCAAATTACGATAGGTTCTTCGCCTCTTTCAAAATTCGCCAAGCCTTGTTGTTCCTTATACTGCAAACCCTGCGCTGTGCCTGTTGCGGGAATCGCCTGCATTCCTGTTGCGGAACTCTGATGCGGAATTTTCGGAAGGTCTGCGCGGTTGGATGAGGGATGTGAATAATAGGTTCTGCCTCCGCTGAAATAATCTGTGCGCTTGGCAAAAATCTGCAACATCAAATCGAAAGGAGTGAAGCCCATGCCGAGCAACATCGAATCATCGCGGTAATAAGGGAAAACAAAATCCTGCGGCTTTAATTGAAATGCTGTCGCAAGCTGAATGGCTTCGTGTCCGCGACTTGTGGCGTGAACATATTTCGCACAAATGTCTTTTCGCTGCTCGTATAATTCCGCCATCGCTTTGGCGGTTGCCATCAAGCGAAAGGCTTTTATGTATTGTTCTTTTTTGCTCAAAATAATTTTTTTAGACAGCGCAAATAAGCGGGTTTTCTGCAAGGGGGCAAATCAAATTATCGCATCAATAAATGATAATGAGATTGTGTCGAATATTGCGCAGCATTGTTTAAAACTGCTTATACAGGATTTATCAAAGTCCCTCCAAATCTTTTTTTACAAAAGTGTGATTGCGTGTATGATAATAGCTATCCGGCTTGCGCTTCAATTGCATACTGTTATTGCCGAATAATCTTGAAAGCATGGCAATAGGAAAAAGGAATCCGAAAAAGATAATGGAGAGGATTACTTTGTTCATCACCCAACCCATTCCTTCGGCAAGTTTCATCCACGCCCAATGAATTTTTGCTGCGAGCGAATCAAAAAACATACCGATGAAACCAAGCGCCACTGCGGCATACAGCAATTGAATCGGATGCGCTTTTGCAAACAAAAAAATCACCACCAATGCAGTGCATAAGGTGAGGATGGTTTCTTTTTCTTTAGCTCTGTTACTTTCCATTTCGTGTTTTTACAAATCAAATTTTATGCCTTGCGCCAAAGGCAATTGCTTACCGAAGTTGATGGTGTTGGTTTGCCTGCGCATATAATTTTTCCACGCATCGCTGCCACTTTCGCGCCCACCACCCGTTTCTTTTTCGCCACCGAAAGCGCCACCGATTTCTGCACC
>CAZSEG010000044.1:18736-20472 GCA_964605875.1 uncultured Chitinophagaceae bacterium | reverse complement strand
CGATAAAGTCAGCTACCTGTGGAACTCGACCTAAGGTTTCGAACACGTATGGTTTTAAACTTTAGAAAAGTTAAGAACTAAATGAAGCGAAAAAACAGGTGCGTTCACAAGGTTGGCAGTGGTGCTGACCTTTTTTTGTTATAGAGAAAGTGTGTATATTTGAAACAGGAAACAAATTATTTATGGAAAGTATTATCATTTATCCTACAACCAAAAAGCAACAGAATGTATTGAAATCTTTGTTGCAGGAAATGAAAATAAACTTTCAGATTGATGATACGCAGCTTACGGAAGAAGCATTTTTTGCGAAAGTGGATAAAGCCAAACAACAAGCCAAAGCAGGACGGGTAACCCGATTGGCAAAAAAAGACCAAAAAGCGTTTTTAGGATTGTGAGTTACGAAATAGAATATACGGATATAGCGAAATCCGATATTGAAAAGCATAAGAAATCAGGCGATAAAAAACTCCTCCGAAAATTAGACGATTTATTGAACGAACTCCGCGAACACCCGGCTTCCGGCACAGGGCAACCGGAACAACTGAAACATTACGAAGTTCCAACATGGTCGCGCAGAATTTCCCAAAAACACCGATTAGTTTATGAAATCCGTAATAATGTGGTTACGGTGCTCATTCTTTCGGCTTACGGACACTATAACGATAAGTAATTCCGCGTTCTCCCAACCAAACAAGTAAATTTTCGCTTCGCAACAAAGTTTTATTCCGAAAAATCAAATTGTATAGCTTCGCGGCATGGCGGAAAAAATTAAATCCATTATAGCGGCTTCCATTTCGGTGAAGCAACAATTGTTGCAGGATGAAGCGATAATTGAACGTTTGAAAAAAGTTACCGATGTAATTACGGATGCTTTTGCGGCAGGCAACAAAGTTTTGTTTTGCGGCAATGGCGGCAGCGCAGCCGATGCGCAACATCTGGCAGCCGAATTTACGGGGCGTTTTTACAGCGACCGCAACCCGCTTCCGTCCGAAGCGTTGCACGTAAATACTTCCTTTTTAACTGCTGTGGCAAACGATTACAGCTACGACCAAATCTATGAGCGTGCGGTAAAAGCGCATGGAAAACAAGGTGATGTTTTGGTGGCAATTTCTACAAGCGGCAATTCAAAAAACTGTCTGCTTGCCATGCAGGAAGCAAAACGGAGAGGAATGACGGTCGTGGCGTTTACGGGAGCCACAGGCGGCAAAATGAAAGACGATTGCGATTACTTATTTAATGTGCCAAGCAACGACACACCCCGCATTCAGGAATCGCATATTTTGATAGGTCATATCCTGTGCGAACTGGTAGAAGAAAACCTTGTAAAAAGTAAATTCATTTAATCTCAAACGCTTGTCTGAAATCGCAAATCTCGCTTCAAAAAAGGCAATCATTCTTGCAGGCGGCATGGGTACGCGCCTGCAAAGTGTTGTTGCCGATGTGCCGAAACCGATGGCTTCCGTTGGCGGCAAACCTTTTCTGCATTACCAGTTTTTATTTTTGAAAAAACAGGGCATTGAAAATGTTGTTTTGTCGGTTGGCTACATGGCGGAAGTGATTCAAAATTATTTCGGAAATAATTACGAAGGCATTGATGTTGTTTACAGTGTTGAACAAAATCCGTTAGGCACGGGAGGCGGCATCAAACAGGCTTTAGAAATTTATAATGAAGATTGTTTTGTGTTGAATGGCGACACTTTTTTTGATGTTGATTTAAGCAGCCTGCTTTCATCTCA
>CAZSEG010000044.1:18491-18726 GCA_964605875.1 uncultured Chitinophagaceae bacterium | reverse complement strand
TCATCAACGCGCCAAAGCCGATGCTACACTTGCACTTTCGCACCAAACCGATTTCGACAGATACGGCACGGTTGTGTTTGATGAACAGCAAAAAATCATTGCTTTTGAGGAGAAAAAATTTCTTGCCGAAGGTTGGATAAACGGAGGCATTTATTTTTTGAACAAAAATTTATTTCAGAAAGTTGAAGCGATAAATAATGCTGCTTTACCACAGCGATTTTCCTTTGAAAAAGAA
>CAZSEG010000044.1:6099-18481 GCA_964605875.1 uncultured Chitinophagaceae bacterium | reverse complement strand
TAGGTATTCCGCAGGATTACGAACGGGCAAATATTGAATTGCCCGCAATGATTTAAGTCATTCTCTGACATTGAATCAGAAATGATTTGCTAATGTTGTAATCATGTTATCGAAGAAGTCAAAATATGCCATTAAGGCATTGCTGTATCTCGGCAGGCAAAAGGAACACGAACGAATTTTGATAAGCGACATAGCCGAGCGTGAAAACATTCCGAAAAAATTTTTGGAAGCAATACTTTTGGAATTAAGAAATGCAGGTTTTTTGGGCAGCAAAAAAGGCAAAGGCGGTGGCTATTATTTAATCAAACCAACTACCGAAATAAATCTTGCAGATGTAATTCGTTTATATGACGGAGCGATTGCTTTAGTGCCGTGTGCAGCATATAAATACTACGAAGCCTGCGATGAATGTGAAGACGAAGCAACCTGCGCCATCCGTGCGGTTTTCAAACAATTAAGAGATGTGAGTGTGGCGTTTTTAAAAACAAATACCCTTGCGGAATTATTAGACAAGGAGAAAAAATTAAAGAAGAAAAAGAAGGCGGAATAGTTATCCTACATTCGCAGCCTCAAAATTCAACAGATAAAGTGTCAGCTTCTGAACATAAAACACATATAGTAATAAAATTTGCAGGCGACAGCGGTGACGGGATGCAGCTTACGGGTACGGAATTTACCAACAATGCCGCGCTGTTTGGCAATGATATTGCCACCTTCCCCGATTTTCCCGCAGAGATTCGCGCACCACAGGGCACGCTTCCCGGTGTTTCGGGTTTTCAACTGCATTTTGGCAGCTATGAAATTGACAGCCCGGGCGATAGCTGCGATGTGCTGGTGGCTATGAATGCCGCAGCATTGAAAACTAATCTTCGCCACTTAAAAAAAGGTGGCTTGATAATTGCCGACACTTCTGGTTTTGAAAGCAAAAATCTGAAGCTGGCAGGTTACGCTTTGGATAAAAATCCTTTGGAGGATGAAACGCTTGCCAATTTTCAACTGCAAAAAATTGACGTTACCAAGCTAACCAAAGAAGCGTTGAAAGATTCGGGTTTGGATGGCAAAAGCATAGACCGCAGCAAGAATATGTTTGTGTTGGGTTATGTCTATTGGCTGTTCAACCGCGATTTGAAAACAACTATTGAAGACCTGAACAAAAAGTTTGAAAGCAAAACCCTGTTGCGCGATGCCAACATCACCGTGTTGCGCACGGGCTATCACTATGGCGAAACGGTAGAAAGCGCGATGCCCCGCATGGAAGTTGCGCCCGCAAAAATGCAGCCCGGCATATACCGCAACATGATGGGCAACCAGGCAACGGCTTTGGGCTTGATTGCGGCTTCGGTGAAAAGCGGTTTGCAATTGTTTTACGGTTCATATCCCATCACGCCCGCATCCGATATTTTGCACGAACTGGCGAAGCATAAAAACTTTGGTGTTGTAACCTTTCAGGCGGAAGATGAAATTGCTGCAGCCACTTCAGCCATTGGCGCATCGTATGGCGGAAGTCTTGGCGTTACGGGAACTTCGGGACCCGGTTTGGCATTAAAAAGTGAAAGCATTTCGCTGGCAATTTCATTGGAACTTCCTTTAGTAGTGGTGAACGTGCAACGCGCAGGACCAAGCACAGGAATGCCTACCAAAACCGAGCAAGCCGATTTGCTTTTTGCGATGTATGGCAGGCATGGCGAAGCTCCCCTGCCTATTGTTGCAGCAAAGAGTCCCGCAGATTGTTTTGATGCAATTTTTGAAGCCTGTCGCATTGCATTAAAGCACATGACACCTGTGATATTTTTGAGCGATGGCTACATTGCCAATGGTGCTGAGCCTTGGAAATTTCCAACCGAAGAAGAACTGGAAGATTTGAGCGTAACCTTTGCCCAACAAGGTGAGGAGCAATATTTTCCATACAAAAGAAATAGTGAATTGGTGCGCCAGTGGGCGCGTCCGGGCACAAAAGGTTTGGAGCATCGCATTGGCGGCTTGGAAAAGCAGGACATCACGGGCAATATTTCTTATGACCCTGCCAACCATGAGTTTATGGTGCAAACACGCGCCAAAAAAATTGAACTGATTGCAGAATCTATTCCTGAATTGAAAGTTGATTTGGGTGAAGAAACAGGCAAAGTGTTGGTGTTAGGCTGGGGTTCGCCTTATGGCTCCATTCGCACGGCTGTAAAGGATTTGATTGCCGAAGGACACAAAGTATCACATGCACATTTGCGCCACTTAAATCCGTTCCCGAAAAATCTGGCGCAACTGATAAATCAATTTGAAAAAGTGTTGATTCCCGAAATAAATACAGGGCAACTTTCGCTGATGATTCGCGCTAAATATTTGCGTGATGTGGAAACTTTAAATAAAGTTCAAGGTTTGCCTTTCACCAAAGCCGAAATAGTGGATAAAGTGAGGCAGATGCTTGGGTAATCAGCGCATCATTTTATACAGACTTCAATTTTCAGAACTGCCCGAAAAAACAACCCTTAAAAGTTCCCTCCCAAACTTCCAAATCCCCAATTTCCCGCTTTACGGCTGCTTCAATTCAATTAAAGTTTCCTGCGCTTCCCTTATTTATTTCAACACTTCGCGTGTGAACAATGCCACAAGTCTTTTCCTGCAATAGTTTTTGCGCTATAAAGAATCATTCTAAAGAGATGCTTTGGCAAAAAAATTACGCAATTACTTTTGGTATTTCGGCAAGGGGGTTCATATTTGCGCGGCAAAAAAATGACAATTCGATGACAAATGTGCAGTGTGGGTCGCTCCATCAAATCACTAAAAGTTCAAGATATAGCCTTCTCAGCATGGCACTTTCTGCCGTGTTGCTGTTGTTCTCTTCATTCTCTTTTGCACAGGATGCCGCTAAGATAGCTGAGGGTAAAGCCCTTTTCAAAGCGAATTGCGCTTCTTGTCATAATCCGTTGCAGAATGCTACCGGTCCTGCGCTTAAAGGCGTTTCGGCTCGTTGGGATGATGCCGGAGACTTCGGAGGCAAAACCGGAAAACAACATTTATACGATTGGATTCGCAACTGGAACACACCTGTAAAAGCGGGTTATGCTTATGCAATTACCATGGGCAACTGGGCGCCTTCGCAAATGAATATGTTCCCCGCGCTTAAAGACGAAGAGATTGAAAATATATTGTTGTATGTAGATAATTCCGCGCCCGCAGCAGCAGCGACTACAACCACCACAACTACTGCCACCGAAGGCGGAAAAGCTGAATCATCTTCGCCCGGCATCGCTACTTACTTATTTGTAGGTTTCTTGTTAGCCTTAGTTTTAATTCTTATCACGGTTACTAAAAAATTAGACCGCATCGTTGCCGAGAAAAAAGGCGAAGTTGTTCCCGCAGAAGACAACACGCCTTTCTGGAAAACACGCAAATTCAAAGCAGCAGTAATTATTGTGGCAGTAATTTTTACCTTCTATCATTTGGTGGACGGAGCAATTCACTTCGGTCGTCAGCAAGGTTATCAGCCTGCGCAGCCGATTAAATTCTCGCACCAGTTGCACGCAGGTAAACACAAAATCGAATGTCAGTATTGCCACTCTACGGCAGCTACGGGCAAGCACAGCAACATTCCTTCGGTGAATACTTGTATGAACTGCCACAAAAACGTTCAGCAAGGTCCTGAGCATGGCAAAACGGAGATTGCAAAAATCTACGCAGCAGCAGGTTGGGATGTTGAAACACAAAAATATGTGTCCGACCCTAAACCGATTGAGTGGGTGCGCATTCACAACCTGCCCGACCACGTTTATTTCAACCACGCGCAACACGTTAACGCGGGCAAAATTGCTTGTCAAAGTTGCCACGGACCTATTGAGGAAATGAAAGAAGTGTATCAATATGCACCGCTTTCAATGGGTTGGTGCGTAAACTGCCACCGCCAGTCGGAGGTTACTCAATTCGCTTCAAACAACTATTATTCTACTTACGAAAAAATTCACGAAGAATTGAAAAGCAAGAAGATTGATAAAGTTACGGTGGAAAGAATCGGAGGAACAGAGTGTCAGAAATGCCACTATTGATTTGAAGATGAGAGGATTTGAAAATTTGAAAATGAAAAAATAGAACCAAGAACCAAGATTTTAGAACCAAGACAATTGTATTTCTTGATTCTTGGCTCTTGAATCTAAACAAAAGAAAAAGAAACAAACAGGGTAAAGAGTGTAAAGTTCTCGCAACTCGCAACTCATAGCTCGCAACTCAAAATATATGGCAGATAAAATATATTGGAAAGGTTTAGAAGAAAAGAACGGTCACACCGCTTTCACCGTAGTGGAAGACAAGGAGTTTGCCGAACAGCTTCCTGTTTTGGGCAGCGCGGCAGATGCCGTAACCACAGCAGGCAGCACAAGCCGCAGGGACTTTCTTAAAATGCTTGGTTTCAGCGTAACGGCTGCTACCATTGCCGCAAGTTGCGAAATTCCTGTGCGCAAGTCTATTCCTTACGCTTGGAAACCTGAAGAGATTGTTCCGGGTGTTGCTAATTATTATGCTACGGCATTTTTCAGTGCAGGCGAATACAATGCTTTGTTGGTGAAAACCCGCGAAGGTCGCCCCATTAAAGTTGAAGGAAATAAGCAAAGTGTAGTAACTAAAGGCGGAACTTCTGCCCGTGCGCAAGCATCGGTGTTGAGTTTGTATGATGGCGCACGTTACAAAAACCCGCGCAGAGGAAAAGAAAACATCACTTGGGAAGCAGCCGATAAAGAAGTTAAAGAAAAGTTAGACACTTTAAAATCGGCAGGCAGCAAAGTGGCATTGTTCACTTCTACCGTTGCAAGCCCTTCTACAAAAGCAGTTATTAAAGATTTTATTGCAGCATATCCGAATGTGGAGCATCACGTTTATGATGCAATTTCATATTCGGGTTTGTTAGATGCAAACCAACAGTCTTTTGGAGTTCGCGCAGTGCCGGATTATCAGTTTGCAAATGCAAAAGTGATTGTAGGTGTTGGGGCTGATTACTTAGGCACTTGGTTGAATCACTCTGAATACGAAGGCGATTGGGCTGTAAACCGCAAAGTTTCTAAGGATAGAAAAACCATGTCGCAAACTTTCCAAATCGAAAGTGTGCCGACTATTTCGGGCTTCAAAGCTGATGTGCGTGTGCCTGTAAAACCTGCCGATGAAGATGCAGCTTTAATTACAATATACAACATTGTTACAGGCAGCAGCCTTGCAGGCGGCTTGCAAAATGCAAAAGTGGAAGCTGCGGCAAAAGCATTGTTGGCAGCGAAAGGAGAGGGGCTTTTGGTAAGCGGCAGCAGCAGCGTGAATGCGCAACTGTTGGCGAACGCCATCAACACGACTTTGGGTAACTACGGCAAAACATTGTCTTTCGACCGTCCTGTTTATTTAAAGCAAGGTTCAGATAAAGCAGCAGCAGATTTGTACGAAGGTTTAAAAAGTGGCTCATTAAAAGGCGTTCTTTTCTACGAATCAAATCCTGTGTACAACCATCCGAAAGGAAAAGAATTGGCAGAGTTGATTGCTAAAGCGGAACTGAGTGTTTCTTTCGCTAACCGCTTGGATGAAACTGCTGCTGTTTCGGGTTATGTTTTGCCCGATAATCACTATTTGGAAAGTTGGGGAGATGTGGAAGTAAAAGCAGGTGTTCTGAATACCATTCAGCCTGCCATTTCAAAATTGTTTGATACCCGCCAGTTTCAGGAAACATTATTGACGTATAGCGGGAAACCCGCCAACTACTATGAATACGTTCAGAAATATTGGGAAGCAAACGTTTACACCAAACAAAGCAAATACAACGGCTTTTGGGCATTTTGGGATACTGCCGTTCACGATGGTGAAGTAGTATTGAATGTAAACCCGGCTGCTACATTGGCAGGCAATCCGAATGTTGCTGCTGCGGGTGAGGCTTTGGCAAAAGAAACTGCAGGCTACGGTGAAAACCAAATCAAATTATACGAGTCTTTGACTGTTGGCGATGGCACTCATGCCGACAATCCCTGGTTGTTGGAAACGCCCGACCCCGTGAGTAAAGTAACTTGGGATAACTTCATAGTTGTAAGCCCTAAGTTTGCCGAAAAGAACGGTTTAACGCCCGATGTGGACATGAAAGATTATCATGTTATCAAGTTGAAAGCAGGCGACCATGAAATTGAATTGCCTGTTGTTGCAGTTCCGGGAACACCTGACGGCACTTTCGGTATTGCGCTTGGCTTTGGAAGAACAGCCGTGAATCACGATTTGCTGAAAAACGGTAAAAACGCTTACCCGCTTTTGGCATCAGGCACAGGAATCGTTGGTGGCGTTACTTTCACTAAATCAGGAAGAACCGAAAAATTAGCTATCACGCAAACGCACCACAATCTTACGCTTAAAGGTTTGGGCGGAACAAAAACACGCAAAATTGTAAAAGAGGCAACGCTTACCGAATACATCAAAAATCCACACGCAGGTAATGAAGACCGTGCGCATATCATGGAGGAGATGGTAACGCTGTATCCTACGTTCGACCGCCCGGGGCATCACTGGACAATGGCGGTGGATTTGAACACCTGCACAGGTTGCAGTGCGTGTGTGGTTGCTTGCAATGCCGAAAACAATATTCCTGTTGTTGGAAAAGATCAGGTTACACGCGCCCGCGAAATGCACTGGTTGCGTATTGACCGTTATTTTGCAGGCAGCGAAGAAGACCCGACTGTGGTTTTTCAGCCGATGCTTTGCCAGCACTGCGATAACGCGCCTTGTGAAAACGTTTGTCCTGTTGCTGCTACCAACCACAGCAGCGAAGGCTTGAACCAAATGACTTACAACCGTTGTATCGGTACAAGATATTGCGCCAACAACTGCCCGTATAAAGTGCGCAGGTTCAACTGGTTCGATTATTCGGGCAACGACAGTTTCGATAAAAAATGGGGAACAAGCAATGACGAAGGTTTGGCATCCTACCAAATCGGTTTGCGCGAGCCTGTTTCGCGCATGGTGTTGAACCCTGATGTAACGGTGCGTTCACGCGGTGTTATCGAGAAATGCTCTTTCTGTGTGCAACGTTTGCAGGAGGCAAAACTAACCGCCAAGAAAGAAAACAGGGTGTTGAGAGATGGCGATGCACAGGTTGCTTGCCAAACCGCTTGCCCAACGGGTGCTATCACTTTTGGCGACAGAAATAATAAAGAGGCTGAGGTAACTAAATTGTTTAATGACGAAAGAACTTTTGGTGTAATTGAAGAAATTCACACAATGCCGAATGTTGTTTATCTCACGCAAATCAGAAATACGGAAGCAGAAAAAGTGTAAGTCGAAAAAGGAGAATAGAAAAAGGAAAAAAGGGGTGATTAGACACACAAAAAAACGTTCTTTTAAAAAATGAATTATCGCACGTTTGAAGACTTGGAATGTTGGAAAATGTGTACTGAATTGAGGAAGGAAATTTCTGTGATTTTGAAAACCTTTCCGCCCCATGAGCGATATGCTTTAACGGAAGATATGAGGCGCGCTTCACGTTCCGTTACACATAATATTGCGGAAGGATACGGAAGGTTTCATTTCAAGGAAAATATTCAGAGTTGCAGAATGAGCAGAGGTTCGTTGTATGAAATTCTTGACCAGTTGATTACAGCAAATGACGAGGGTTATATTAGTGAAGAAGTTTATTTGCAGTTCAGGGGAAAAGTGATGAGTTGCTTGGCGTTGCTGAACGGCTATATCAATTTTTTAAAACGTTCGAGTGATAATTCAAAGGAAGAAAAAGAGAATAAAAAATAAATAAGTAAAAATAAAACGGAGAAGGGCGAATACATTTTTCCTTTTTCCATTATCAAAAATCAAAATAAATGCACGCTTACGAATCGGAATTTAGGGAGCCGCTCATAGGACCTTCGGTAAAAAGTTACACACAGATTACTGATGAGTTAGTTAAGCCAACGGAAGGTACGCCACCGCTCAGTTGGTGGATTTTGTTCAGTGTGATGGCAACAGGGTCTATGTTCTTCCTGTTTTGCTTGGGATGGACAATTTGGTTTGGTATCGGCACATGGGGTTTGAATAAAACCATCGGTTGGGCTTGGGACATCACCAACTTCGTTTGGTGGATTGGTATCGGTCACGCAGGAACGCTGATTTCGGCAATCCTGTTGTTGTTCCGTCAGCGTTTCCGCACAGGTATCAACCGCGCGGCAGAGGCGATGACCATCTTTGCGGTAATATGCGCGGGTATTTTCCCCTTGTTGCACACAGGTCGCCAGTGGTTAGATTTCTTCATTTTCCCTTACCCTAACACACGCGGTCCGCTTTGGGTAAACTTCAACTCCCCGTTGTTGTGGGACGTATTTGCGATTTCAACTTACTTCACGGTTTCTTTATTGTTCTGGTATTCAGGTTTAATGCCTGACTTTGCAACTATCCGCGACAGGGCAAAAGGAAAAACAAGAAAATTCATCTATAATATTTTGTCATTTGGATGGCAGGGCACTGCAAAGCAGTGGCAGCGTTTCGAGTCGCTTTCATTGGTGTTGGCGGGTCTTTCAACGCCTTTGGTATTATCGGTTCACACGATAGTATCCTTTGACTTCGCAACTTCGGTTATCCCTGGATGGCACACGACCATCTTCCCGCCGTACTTCGTTGCGGGTGCGATTTTCTCGGGTTTTGCAATGGTGGAAACGCTGATGCTTGTTGTTCGTATTGTATTCAAATTGGAAGATTACATTACGGTCAATCACATCGAATCAATGAATAAAATCATTGTTTTGACGGGTTCAATTGTAGGTATTGCTTACTTAACCGAGTTGTTCATTGCATGGTATTCGGGATATTTGTATGAGCAACACGCTTTCTTCAACCGCGCATTGGGCAAATACTGGTGGGCTTACACGCTGATGATGACCTGCAACGTGCTTTCTCCGCAGGCATATTGGTTCAAGAGCATGAGAAGAAACCTTTGGGTAACTTTCATCCTTTCCATCTTCGTGAACATCGGTATGTGGTTCGAGCGTTTCGTAATTATCGTAACCTCTTTGGCTGACGACTTCCTGCCTTCAAGCTGGACTTATTTCTCTCCAACTTGGGTTGATATTGGCATCTACGTTGGTTCAATCTGTGTGTTTATGACCTTGTTCTTATTATTTGCAAGAACTTTCCCAGTGGTAGCAATTGCCGAAGTGAAATCTATTTTCAGAACATCTTCTGCTGTGTCAAAAGCGGAACGCGCGAAAAAAGAAAACGCTGCGCACGGAGGTTATGTAGGCAGCTACCAAGTGGGAATTTTGGATAAAGAGAATAATTGATTTGAAGAGGAAGGGATTTGAAAATTTGAAAATGAAAAAAATAGGATAAACGACAATGCGATATTCGACCGCTTCGCTTCACGACTGTAAAAGTCGCAAATCGAATATCGCAAAGTCGCAAATCGAAAAATCGAAATTATGAGCAGTAATAAATTCTTAATCGGAATGTGGGATCATGAAGAAGTGTTTCTTCATGCGGCTGAACACCTTACCCATGACGGAGTGAATATTCACGAAACATTAACTCCGTTTCCTGTTCACGGGTTGGAGAATGCTTTGGGTTATCGCGACACGCGCTTGCACAAGGCGGGCTTTCTGTTTGGCGCAACAGGCACTACACTGGCATTAACGCTGATGACATGGGTAATGACTACCAACTACGCCATCAACTTTGGCGGTAAGCCGTACTTTGCTTTGCCTTCGTTTATTCCAATCACATTTGAGCTGACCGTATTGTTCGCATCTGTGGGCATGGTTTTAACCTATTGTGTGCGCAACAGGTTGTTCCCCGGCTATGTGCCGCGTATTTTTGATGTGCGCACCACCGATGACCGCTTTGCTTTTGTGTTTGATATTGACGGAAAAACTGATGCCGAAATTGCGAAGCTGAAATCAATCTGCGAGCATAACGGAGCAGTAGAAATAAAGACTAAAGAATTTAAAGAAGGGGAAACGCTTTGATAAAATAAGATACAAGAAACAAGATTTTAGAACCAAGAAATGCGATTGTCTTGATTCTTGGCTCTTGGCTCTAAAAAAAATGAAAATGAAGAACATAACATACATTTTGCTTTTCTCGGTAGTAGCAACATTCGTTGCCACATCATGCAGCCGCGATTTAAAGAAGCCGGGCAGGGTTTTTATCCCCGACATGAATTACAGTCCGGGCTATGAAACTTATTCTGAAAGTCCAATCAGTACACCTGAAGGATTCAAAATGAGTGCGCGCAAACCTGTGGAAGGAACTATCCCGCGCGGTTGGGTTCCCGCTGACGAAAAAATCAGAACCAATCAGGCTTTTTTGATGAGCTATATGGCTAAAAACCATTTCACCCACGACCCTGCAAAATGGGATGAGGAATATGCAAAAGCAGGCGCAACCATTCAAAATCCGCTGGAAGCAACAAAAGAAAATTTAGCTAAAGGGAAAGAAATTTACACCATTCACTGCGCACCCTGCCATGGCGAAAAAGGTGATGGCAATGGACAGTTGGTTGTGTTACCCGATGGCAACGATGGACCTTATACGGCAGTGCCGCCTGCATACAGCAAGCGTTTACCCGAAATCAATGACGGAAATATTTTTTACAGCGTTAGCTATGGAAAAGGGATGATGGGCGGTTACGGTTTTGCTTTGGATGTAGAGCAACGCTGGCAGGTAATTCAATATATTAAGAGTTTAGGAGGAAATTAAAAAAGGATATGCGATAATGCGATATTCGACCACTCCGTTTTGCGACAAGTCGAAAATCGCAGAGTCGAAAATCGAAAACAAATAAAAAAATGACAGAAACATTTCAATTTGGGGATAAGCTGAAAAAGAACTTGCTGATAGCAATAGCTTTGGGCTTTGTTGGTTTAGTGTTGGCGTTTTTCCTGTATCCGCAAAACAACCACAGCCGTTTTTGGACTAACATTCTGGTGAATGCTTATTACTTTACAGGTATCGGCATCTTCGGAATATTCTTTGTTGCCGCTAACCAGTTGGGTTATGGCGGTTGGATAACCTTAGTGCGCAGAGTGATTTTGTCGCTTTCGGGTTTTGTAATTATTGGCGGACCGATTTTATTGCTGATAGTTGCGTTTACTTGGTTTGGCGGACATAACATCTATGACCATTGGGTACACATCTTGCACAATCCCGAATTGATTACCGAAAAAATGACCACAAAAGCAGTTTACCTGAGCCTTCCTTTCTGGACTGCGCGCATTGTGATTTATGTTGTGTTGTGGATTGTGTTCGGTCGCTTGTTCTCTAAATTTTTAGATAAAGATTTATCGGTAAAAAGAAACTATAAAATCTCCAAACTTTTAGCTGCTGTATGGATTGTGGTTTTTGCAGTTTCTGAGAGTGCTATCAGTTGGGATATGATTATGAGCATTGACCCGCACTGGTATTCAACTTTGTTTGGGTGGTACAACTTTGCGAGCTACGGCTGCGCGGGTTTTGCATTTGCCATTTTGCTCACTATTTACCTGAAATCACAAGGTTATTTGGCGCAGGTGAACGAAAACCACATTCACGATTTGGGTAAATTCCTGTTCGGTTTCTCTGTATTTTGGACTTATTTATGGTTCAGCCAGTTCATGTTGCAATGGTACGCCAACATTCCCGAAGATACCATTTATTGGGCTAAACGTTTCGACACAGGTTTCAAAATATCTGTTTTTGTTGCGCTTGGAATTAACTTCCTGTTGCCCTTGTTGCTAATAATGACTCGTGGCGCAAAAAGAAACTACCGTACAATTGGTTTTGTAGCAGTAATGTTGATTATCGGGCATCATGTTGATTTCTGTAACATGGTAATGTTTGAGCCAAACGTAGCTGCTGCTCATGGCGGACACGGTGGCGGACACCATGCTGCCTTAAATTCTGAAAGCACAGTTTTGTATGCCGAAAATAAAGAAGTTGTAAAAGAAGAAGCACACGCAGTTGCAACTGATGCGACCGAAACTCATGCAACCGAAACAAAAGCAGAAGAACACGGACACGCTGCTGCCGCACACGGAAAGCATGATGCTCATGCTAAACATGGCGATGAACACGGACATGGCGAGGAAGTAAAAAGCTATGCAGGTTTTGGCTTGGTAGAGATTTTGATTTTCATTGGATTTACAGGTGCGTTCTTGTTTATGTTCTTCCACGAATTGGCAAAACATCCTTTGCTGAACGAGAAAGATCCATATTTCCAAGAGTCTGTGAAACATAGCATTACCTACGCTTAAAACCTGAGAAATTGAACGAAAAAGATATGATATTTGATGAAAAAAGATGTGCGACAATGCGATATTCGACTGCTTCGCTTTGTGACAATCGAAAATTGAAAACAAGAAAAGAAAAAAATTAAGATAAACGACAATGCGATATTCGACCGCTTTGCTTTACGACTGTAAAAGTC
>CAZSEG010000044.1:3231-6089 GCA_964605875.1 uncultured Chitinophagaceae bacterium | reverse complement strand
TGGTTTATGTAGCCCGCGCAAGTGAGTTGGCAATGGTGTTGAATGGCGAAGACAAAGACACCACCAAATGGAGCAGATTCAACGGCTATATGGCGTTGGGCTTTTTGGTGCTGTTTTTTGCAGGCGTGGCTTGGTCTTGCAAAAAATTCATTCCGGTGATGATTCCCAAAGCGGCTTCGTTGCACGGTGTTGAAACTGACAACTTGTTCTATGTAACGTTGTTTTTCATTTCAATAGTATTTGTGCTTACGCACGTTGCGCTGTTTTGGTTTACCTACCGCTACAACGAAGCGAACAACAAAGAGCCGTATTTCTATACGCACAACAATACATTGGAAGTTGTCTGGACGACAATTCCCGCAATTGTATTGACGGTGTTGGTGGTAATGGGAATGCGCGTTTGGTTTGGAATTTTTGACGTTACAAAGCGCGACACTAAAAACATGATGGTGATTGAAGCTACCGCAAAGCAGTTTCAGTGGAGCATTCGCTACACCGGAAAAGATGGTGCTTTTGGCGAAAGAATTATTGACAAAGAACACATCACTCCCGAAAACGAATTAGGCATTAACTGGAAAGATGAAAGCAGCCATGATGATTTTTTTGCGCAGGAAATTTACTTGGTGAAAAACAAGCCTGTGTTGGTTAAGATTGGCGCATTGGATGTATTGCACAGCTTTTACCTGCCGCACTTCCGTGTAAAAATGGACTGTGTGCCGGGCATTCCTACCCAATTCTATTTTACACCAACCATGACCACCAAAGAAATGCAGGAGTATTTAAGCACTCAGCCTTGGTGGCAGGAAATTAACCCCGAAACGCAAAAGCCGCGTTGGCAGACTTTCAAATATGAATTGGCTTGTGCGGAATTGTGCGGTCGTTCGCACTATGGTATGCAAAAAGATGTAATTGTGGTGGAGCAAAAAGAATATGACGAGTGGTTTAAAGAGCAATCGTCTTATTACGAAACTGTGGTAAAGCCGACTTTGACAACAGCAGAGAATAAATAGAACCAAGAACCAAGATTTTAGAACCAAGACGACAATCATTTCTTGATTCTTGGCTCTTGATTCTAAAAAATAAATAAACGTAGCTTGTAACGCGCAACTCGTAACTCGCTACACTTTTAAAACAAAAACTGAAATAAACAATATGCAAGCAGCAGCACATGCAGAGGTTCATGCAAACGGACACGGACATGACGACCACCACCACGAAGAGTCATGGTTGGAAAAATATGTTTTCAGCCGCGACCACAAAACAATCGGCAAGCAGTTCCTGATAACAGGGATGTTTTGGGGCGTTGTGGGCGGATTGCTTTCGGTTCTGTTCCGTATCCAGTTGGGCTGGCCCAACGAAACTTTTCCGTTCTTGGAAACCTTTCTCGGCAAATGGGCGGAAGGCGGTAAAATTTCAAGCGAGTTCTACTATTCGCTCGTTACCATGCACGGAACAATATTGGTGTTCTTTGTATTGACGGGTGGCTTGAGCGGAACATTCGCAAACCTTCTGATTCCTTATCAATTGGGCATTCGGGATATGGCTTCGGGATTTATGAATATGCTTTCATATTGGTTTTTCTTTGCGGCATCGGTGGTGATGTTTTCATCATTCTTTGTGCAAACAGGCGCGGCATCGGGCGGTTGGACGGCTTACCCGCCAATCAACGGTATCAATGATATTTCCATTAATAAAGGTTCGGGCTTGGGCTTCGACCTTTGGGCGTTGGCAATGACGCTGTTCGTGGTTTCATCTTTGTTGGGTGGCTTGAACTACGTTGCAACCATTCTGAATATGCGTACAAAAGGTATGTCAATGATGAAAATGCCTTTGACGATTTGGGCGTTTCTGTTCACGGCAATTTTGGGTATTCTTTCTTTCCCTGCGCTGTTGGCAGGTGTTTCGTTGTTGGAGTTCGACCGTTTGCTTGGTACATCTTTCTATTTGAATGATATTGTAATCAACGGAAACTTATTGGATTACAAAGGCGGTTCACCGATTTTGTTCCAGCACTTGTTTTGGTTCTTGGGGCATCCCGAAGTTTATATCATCATTTTACCTGCGATGGGTATTGTGTCGGAAGTGTTGAGCGTACACAGCCGCAAGCCGATTTTCGGCTACCGCGCGATGGTTATTTCCATCATGGCGATTGTGATTATTTCGTTTTTGGTTTGGGCGCACCACATGTTTGTAACAGGTATGAACCCGAATCTTGGCGCGGTGTTCGTGTTGTTTACGCTGCTGATTGCCGTTCCTTCCGCGATTAAAGTTTTCAACTGGATTGGAACTATTTGGAAAGGCTCTTTGCGCCTGAACACGCCAATGCTTTTTGCAATCGGTTTCGTGTCGCTGTTCATCAGCGGTGGTTTAACGGGTATCATGTTGGGTAACTCGGCTATTGACATTCAGTTGCATGATACTTATTTCGTTGTGGCGCACTTCCACATTGTGATGGGTGTTGCGGCTTTCTTCGGAATGTTTGCAGGTGTTTACCACTGGTTTCCGCGTTTCTACGGAAGGTATATGAACGAAACTTTGGGCTTGATTCACTTTTGGATTACGCTTATCGGTGGTTATGCCATCTTCTTCCCGATGCACTTTATGACAGGTCTGCCAAGACGTTATTACACGTTCGCCAACTTTGAAACGTTCAATAACTTCGACAACTTGGTGGTGTTTATTTCGGTGGCTGCAATGGTGGTTTTCGCAACACAGTTGCTGTTTATCGTGAATTTCTTTTACAGCATTTTCAAAGGCAGAAAAGTGGAAGGCGAAGTTTGCAACCCTTGGGGCGGCACAACTTTGGAATGGACTGCGCCTGTTGAGCGTTTGCACGGCAACTGGCCAGGAGAAATTCC
>CAZSEG010000044.1:0-3221 GCA_964605875.1 uncultured Chitinophagaceae bacterium | reverse complement strand
AATTCCTACGGTTTACCGTTGGCCCTATGATTACAATGTTAATGGTCGCGATTTTATTCCTCAAACCGAGCCGTTGAAACCCGGTGAAGTGGAGCATAAATAATTTGAAGATGAGGGGATTTGAAAATTTGAAAATGAAGAAATAAATAGAACCAAGAACCAAGATTTTAGAACCAAGACGATTGTATTTCTTGATTCTAAATGAAATAAAAAAACAACAGTAAGTAACGAAAGTGCAAAAACTCGCAACTCGTTACTCGCAACTTGAAACTAAAAAAATGAACGCAGTAACAACAATATCGTCCAAAAACATCATCGCTCAGAAAGTGAGTGATTATGCGCAGTTGATGAAATTGCGTTTGGGTTCGCTGGTGGTTTTTTCTGCCGTGATTGGTTTTCTTTTTGGCGTTAATGGATTCTATGGTTTTACACAAATTTTTTGGTTGGTAATTGGCGGCTTATTGGTAACAGGCGCATCTAATGCCATCAATCAAATCATTGAAAAAGATATAGACAAACTGATGACACGCACGCAAAATCGCCCATTGGCGATGAGCAGAATGAGTGTGTTGGAAGCAATGTTGGCATCGGGTGTAATGGGCATTGCGGGCATTTTGATTTTGTGGCAACAATTCAATGCGCCTGCGGGTGTGTTGGCTGCGATTTCTTTGTTGAGCTACGCTTTCCTTTATACACCATTAAAGCGTATTCATTCGGTTGCGGTGTTCATTGGCGCAATTCCAGGAGCGTTGCCTGTGTTGATTGGTTATGTGTGTGCAACAGGTCAGTTTGATTTTGTTGCGATTTTACTTTTTGCGGTGCAGTTTTTGTGGCAGTTCCCGCATTTTTGGGCAATTGCTTGGGTGCAGTATGACGATTACAAAAAAGCAAACATCATGTTGCTGCCGAACGAAGGCGGTAAAACTAAAATGAGTGCTTTTCAGGCAGTTGTTTATTGCTTTGCTTTGCTGGCGGTTTCCATCATTCCTTACTTTACGGGTTTTGTTGGTTTTGCAGGAACTTTTGTAGTGATTCTGATGGGATGTGTGTTTTTGTGGCAGGCATTTCAGTTATGGCATAAATGTGATGATGTTTCGGCACGTAAGTTGATGTTTGGTTCATTTGCTTATTTGCCGGTTGTGCAGTTGGCGTTCTTAATTGATAAAACATGAAGGATTGACGGATTTACATATTTACGGATTGACGATTGGCTGTTTCAATCTGTCAATGGTCAATCTGTAAATAGTCAATAATAATAAGGGATGGATTACACGGAGGGGGAAAAAAAGTATTTAAAAGCGCACACCGAGTACACGGGCATTCACCCGCAGAAATTTGTGCTTTGGCTTGCAATGGCAAGCATGACGATGTTCTTTGCAGCTTTGACCTCTGCACTGATTGTGAAGAAGGCTGATTTTCAAACGTGGGAAAATTTTCGTTTGCCGATCATCTTTCTTTACAGCACGGTGGCAGTGATTTCCGTAAGTGTGTTGATGCACTTTAGCTTGGCTCAATACCGCAAGGCGAATTTCGGTTTGTTCAGGTGGTTGTTGTTCGCGGCTTTTGTAATGGGTTGTGTGTTCCTTGCTTTGCAGGTGATAGGTTGGAAAACCCTCACCGCAATGGGAATGCCGCTCGAAGGAAATTTATCGGGTTCGTTTTTGTACCTGATAACTTCCCTGCACGGTTTTCACATTGCCGGAGGATTGGTGGCGTTGCTGATTTTTTTGATTTTCGCTGTTCGCTCGCGCAAAGATCCAATCTTTGAGTTGCGCAACATCGCAAATCCTAAAAGGCAGTTTAACTTAGAGATGCTGGTGAGTTTTTGGCATTATATTGATATTGTGTGGGTGTATTTATATGTGTTTTTTTGGCTCAACTATAGATAGATTGACAGACATAAGTATTTAGTAGTTAGACAAAACAGGAAAAAAGAAAATTGAAAAAGGTTAATAGTTAAAGGGAAAACGAAAAAGGTATAAGTGGTTGGCTGTTAGTCTATGTACTAAATACTAATTACTAACTACTCAATAAGATTGACAGACACAAGTATTTAGTATTAAGACGAATAAAAAATTAGATAAAAGGAATAGAAAAAGAAAAAGGTATTGACAAGTTGGCTGTTAGTCTTTGTACTAATTACTAACTACTCAATACTAAATCATAAATCAACAAATCAAAAATCTTAAATATAGAAATGGCTACAGCTACAATTTCACATGGACATACGGCAGAGACCGAACAAGAACTTTGGAAAGGAGGGAGAAGTCCTTTTAAAGCGGGTTACGGCAAAGTAATGATGTGGTATTTCCTCATCAGCGATACTTTCACTTTTGCAAGTTTCCTGATTGCCTATGGCGCACTGCGCTTTACGATGGCGGAAAGTTGGCCTAAAGCGTCAGAGGTATTCAGTTCCATTCCTTTGGATATTTTTCATGGAGTGAGCGCACCTTTGGTGTTTGTGAGTTTTATGACATTCCTGCTTATTGTGAGTTCCTACACGATGGTGCGCGCGGTGCAGGAAGGTTATTTGATGAACAAGTGGGGTGTGGTAAAATTTTTAGTTCCGACCATTTTCTGCGGTATCCTGTTTTTGGGTTGCCAATACCTTGAATGGACGCACTTAATTCACGATGGCATGACCGCTACCACTGCTTCCGAAACCACTAAAGTGGTTAATTTCGGTCAATTGTTTTTTGTGATTACGGGCTTTCACGGTTTGCACGTGTTAGGCGGAGTTATTTTGTTGGTGTGGCTGATGATTTCAACCATGAATGGTCGCTTTGAAAAAGTGGGACATTATGAAATGGTAGAAAAAATAGGTTTATACTGGCACTTTGTGGATTTGGTTTGGGTGTATGTATTCTTATGTTTCTATCTCCTCTAATCATTTTCAAATCATCAAATTTTCAAATCATCAAATTAAAGTATCATGAGTTTTGAAGTTCCAAGCGAAGGACATTTACACTGGACAGAAAGCGAATACAAAGAAAGCCGCGCTGCGGTATTGAAAACCATTATCATCCTTTCGGTTGTTACCGTAGTGGAGGTGGGTATAGCAATGATTTATGACCATTTTGTGCCGGGCGGCAGCGGTAAAATTTTCATCAATATGTTTATGGCGGTTGCCAGCGTGGTGAAGGTGTGGTACATCATGGGCATTTTTATGCACTTGGGTCACGAAACAAAAGGCTTTAAACTAACGGTGTTGTTTCCATTCC
>CAZSEG010000043.1:20679-21195 GCA_964605875.1 uncultured Chitinophagaceae bacterium | reverse complement strand
TGGTTCCGTCTTGTCCTGTAGCTCCGGTAGCGCCTGTTACGCCATCGGTTCCGTTGGTTCCGTCCTGACCTGTTGCTCCTGTTGCTCCCGTTACGCCATCAGTTCCGTTGGTTCCGTCTTGTCCTGTAGCTCCGGTAGCGCCTGTTACGCCATCGGTTCCGTTAGTTCCATCCTGACCTGTGGCTCCGGTTGCACCTGTTGCGCCTGTCGCGCCATCAACTCCGTTTGTTCCGTCCTGACCCGTTGCTCCTGTTGCGCCATCGGTTCCGTTGGTTCCGTCCTGTCCTGTCGCTCCGGTCGCTCCTGTTGCGCCATCAGTTCCGTTGGTTCCATCCTGACCTGTAGCTCCGGTTGTGCCTGTTATGCCATCAACTCCGTTAGTTCCATCCTGACCAGTTGCTCCGGTAGCACCCGTTACGCCATCAATTCCGTTGGTTCCATCCTGACCTGTTGCTCCGGTAGCGCCTGTTACGCCATCAGTTCCGTTAGTTCCATCTTGTCCTGTGGCTCCGGTAG
>CAZSEG010000043.1:8270-20579 GCA_964605875.1 uncultured Chitinophagaceae bacterium | reverse complement strand
CGCCTGTTACGCCATCAATTCCGTTAGTTCCATCCTGACCAGTTGCTCCGGTAGCACCAGTTACGCCATCAGTTCCGTTAGTTCCATCTTGTCCTGTGGCTCCGGTAGCGCCTGTTACGCCATCAATTCCGTTAGTTCCATCCTGACCAGTTGCTCCGGTAGCGCCTGTTGCGCCATCAGTTCCGTTGGTTCCGTCCTGACCTGTAGCTCCGGTAGCACCTGTTGCGCCATCAACTCCGTTGGTTCCGTCTTGTCCTGTTGCTCCGATAGCTCCTGTCGCGCCATCGGTTCCGTTAGTTCCGTCCTGACCTGTTGCTCCGGTAGCACCTGTTACGCCATCAGTTCCGTTAGTTCCGTCTTGACCCGTTGCTCCGGTTTGCCCTGTGGCACCTGTTGCGCCATCGGTTCCGTTGGTTCCATCCTGACCTGTTGCTCCGGTTTGCCCTGTGGCACCTGTTACGCCATCGGTTCCGTTAGTTCCGTCCTGACCTGTTGCTCCGGTTTGCCCTGTGGCACCTGTAACGCCATCGGTTCCGTTCGTTCCATCTTGACCTGTTGCGCCCGTTGCTCCTGTCGCGCCATCAATTCCGTTTGTGCCGTCTTGACCCGTTGCTCCGGTTGCTCCGGTTGCGCCATCAACTCCGTTAGTTCCGTTTTGTCCTGTTGCTCCGGTTGCACCTGTTGCGCCATCAATTCCGTTCGTTCCGTCTTGTCCCGTTGCTCCCGTTACGCCATCAATTCCGTTCGTTCCGTCTTGTCCTGTTGCTCCGGTTGCACCCGTTACGCCATCAATTCCGTTAGTTCCATCCTGACCTGTGGCTCCAGTCGCGCCCGTTACGCCATCAGTTCCGTTAGTTCCATCTTGTCCGGTGGATCCGGTAGCTCCCGTTGCTCCGGTAACACCATCAATTCCGTTAGTTCCATCCTGTCCGGTGGCTCCGGTAGCACCTGTTACGCCATCAATTCCGTTAGTTCCGTCCTGACCTGTGGCTCCGGTAGCTCCTGTCGCGCCATCAGTTCCGTTGGTTCCGCCTTGTCCTGTAGCTCCGGTAGCGCCAGTCGCGCCTGTTGGTCCTGCTGCGCCTTGTGCAAATTGAGCATCAATATATGCTTTCACTGCGGCTACGGTTGCGATGGCATTGTTGGAACTGTCGGTGAGCGTGGGGTCTCTTACGATTCCCGTGATGGTGTCTTGCCCGATGATAAAATATTGGTTTACCTTAATTCCGCCTTGTAATGTGGTTACGCCCGTTACTACCAACTGGTCAACTTTCACTGTTCCTGCGGGAACCCATTTTTGCCCGTCCCAACGAAGAATTTCATTCGGGTCTAAGCCTGTTATGTCCACATCGGTGAGGTCTTGCAGGCGCAACTTTGGCGCGGGATATTTTAATGCTGTATCCGCAACAAATGAATAAGGAACAGACACGAGTTCTACATCGCCATAAGGCACAAAGCCTGAACCCATATCTACTTTTACTTCCAGCCTTCTTTCGCCTGCTGCCCAGTCAATTTCTTTGAAAGAATTTACAATACCTGCGCCAGTGGTAACGCCCTGTCCGATTTGCAGCGTAAACAAGCCGAACTGGTTGGTGGTAACGTAGTGTTCTTCTTCCCAAATAATGCTCTGCACATTGTCTTTTAAAGCGAAGCGCACTATCAAACTTTTGTTGGGCATGATGCCGCCTCCGGCATTGCGCGCTACCGCCTGATAATTCACCTTCTGTGGCACATCACCACTGCCGAAAGCCCAGTTTGCAAACAGCAAAAATGCCGCAATAAATGCGCTGATTATTTTCTTATTCCCAATCATGATATGGAGATTTTGAAAGTTTTCTGAATACTGAATTTGAACCTGATTTTATTTTCCCGAAAGCAACGCCCAAACAGAGCTGGTGATTGCCTGCCGATGTTTTAATGATTCCGCCTAAAGCGTGCTGAAAAGTATATTGCAGCGTAAGCCGTTCCACCACCAACACACCCAAGCCTGCGCTGATTAAATTGTTTGCGCCATAGCCCACATTCAGCCAGACACGATTCGCATATTTCAATGAAATAATTCCGTGAAAATTGATGGCGGAATTAAAAGTGTAATCCACCAGCACAACGGGCTTGATGGCGAATTTTCGATTGATTTTTGCATCGTAATGAAGATAAAAACGAAGCGTTTGCGGAATGGAATAAAGCGTGAGCTTGCTGTCTTTTTTTGTGGGAACAATATTTTGCATTGCGGCTGAAAGCATGAAATTTTTCCATCCGTAAGTAAGCCCGAAAGCGGCATTGAAAGCCACGCCCGATTTCAATTCGGAACTCATTAACTGCGCATCGTTGAGCGGGTCGGAATTGCTGTTTGAAAAATCTATTGAAGTTTGATTCAGCTTGAAAGCCAAGCCCAACGAAAGCCTGTGAACCGTTGCAAATTTTAAGTGATAAGCATAGCTTGCATCAAAATTTATGTTGCGGAAAGCCCCGAATTTTTCAAACTCCAATTTCGCGCCAATGCCCGAATTTCCTTTGATGATGCCGTTGTAATTTGCGCCTACATTTATTGGCGAACCCGCCATGCCAACAATGTGATACAAGCCACCAACAAACACTTCGTGATTGCCGTTGAAGCCGCTGTTGGACGGTGAATTTTGATATGGATTGATGATAAATTCCTGCGCGGGCGTGATAGTTTGCGCACTTGCGTTTACAAACATAATTGCCGAAAAAAGCAGAGAGAAAAATTGCTTCATAGTCAAAAATTATTTGATGATGTTGGTTGTTCCTTTCAATTCATTTTGTTTATCGCATTTCAGGATGTAGTAGTATGCGCCTGCATTTTTGTTATCTCCGTCCCAATCGTTTTTATAGTCGGCTGATTTGAATACTTCAAAGCCGCGCGTGTCATAAACTTTCAGTGTGCAATTGCTGTATCTTTCTAAATTGACAAAGTATAAAACATCATTTTTTCCATCGCCATTTGGCGTAAGAAAATCATTTGCCTTTTTAATTACTGTATCAGTTGGAACAGTGGTTTGAATGGCAAAATTTTCTGTTGCAAAACATCCCGACACATCAGATACAGTAAATGTATAATCGCCCGCCAGATTGAGGTTTCTCGGATTTTCAGTTGAAGCATTATCAGCCCAAACAATGTCAGTAAAATTGCCCGTTACGGTAATCTCTGTGCTTTTTCCCTGTTCAAAAATTTGTCCGTTTGAGAAAGAAAAATTGTAATTTATTTTATCATTAATCTGCAATGATTTTGTTACAGAATCCAAGCAGCCGTGATTGTTTACCGCGCTCAGTTTTACATCGAAATTTCCTGCATTGGCGTAGGTGTGCAAAACGGAATCCGTGTTGAAACTCAAATTGCCATCACCCAAATTCCAAACAGCTTGCGTGAGCGAGCCGCTGCCTGCTGCGGACTGATTTACAAACACAGAATTATTGCCTGCGCAGCTTTCTTTAAAAACAAAATCTGCAACAGGTTTTTCGCGAATGGCGAGTGTGCGTGTAAATTCGCTTGCGCAATTTTGATTGGAAACAGCTTTCAGTTTCAACACAAAATTACCTGTTGAGTTGTATTGTTTTAAAGCATTTAAAGTTGTGGCATCAATGGTATTGTTGTTGTCAAAATCCCATTCGTAAGCAAGCGTTGTACCATCGCTGATAACAGAAGTATTAACGAATGAAGTTGTTTGACCGAAGCAAGTGTCGCGCACCGTGAATTTTGCACTTGGCACAGGATAAACAACAACTACATGAGGCGATGCAGAAAAAAATTCATTGCCGAGCGAGTCAGTGATTTTTATCCTGATTTCAAAAGTGTCGGAGCGCGGATAAACGCGCTTTGCGGTTTCGCCAACAGCATCGTCAAAAAAACCATCGTTGTTTAAATCCCATTCAACCAAAGCAGTTTTAGGAATGTTGGATTGATTGGTAAAGCGGGTTGTGTCGCCAAAACAAACGCGCGTGGAACTCGCATCCACAGAGGCTTTGATGCCTATTGTACTCAATAAGCATAGCAATAAAACGAGGCAAAAATTTCCTTTATCCATTTGAAGGATTATTAGTCAGAAAAAATCTTAGCCGGACAAGAAACTTTAATGGATTGTGCGTAAACCAAAATAGTCAATGTGCGCCAACATGTGTAAAACTAAAATATTTATTCTGAAAAACAAGGTTGTGCCTGATATTGAGGCGCGGATTTTAAAGGAAAGCGGAGGAAATAAAAAGCGCTAAAATGCCGAAAGCCTTGCAACAGCAAGGCTTTCGGAGATGTGCAAGTTGCCCGAGATGGACTCGAACCACCACAAACTGCACCAAAAACAGTCGTCCTGCCATTAGACGATCGGGCAATGCTTTTACTAAAGCGGTGGCGAAAATAACTAAGTTCTGCAAAAAATCAATAGCCCGCGTATTCTTTGTTTACTAAAGGTTCATAAAAATATCACAGCGTCCTATACATTGGTAAAAGGTTACAACACATTTGCAGCAGGTGAAAGACATTTTTAAAAACCGCCATATTGTTATTCAGATTGCCATTGTGCTGGTGGCATTGGTTTTCATTGCGCGTTTGTTTTATATTCAGGTTGTTGATACACGCTATGTTTCGATGGCGCGCAGCAATGCCATCAAAGAGGTAGATGTATATCCTACGCGGGGTTTGGTGTATGACAGAAATGGCGAACTGATTGTTTACAACGAAGCTATTTACGACCTGATGGTAATTCCGCGTCAGGCAAAAAAAGTGGATTCCGTAAAGTTGTGCGAGTTGTTGGGTATTCCGCTTTCGCGCTATACCGAGCGTTGGGCAGAGGTGAAAGACCCGCGTAAAAACAGGGGCTATTCGCAATACAAACCACAGGTTTTCTGGAAACAAATTTCGCAACAGGACTATTCGCGGCTACAGGAAATTTTGTACCGCTTGCCGGGCTTTTACGGGCAGGTAAGAACCATTCGTCATTATCCGCACCGTGTTGCCGCCACTATTTTGGGCGATGTAGGCGAGGTGGACGACAGGCAAATCAGCGCTTCGGAGGGATACTACAAGCCCGGTGATTATGTGGGCAAAAGCGGCATAGAAAAAGTGTATGAAAAAGAGCTGGGCGGCAGGCGTGGCAAGCGTTTGGTGTTTGTGGATGTGCACAACCGCGAGCAGGGCAGCTTTGCCGATGGCGAGTTCGATACACTTGCCATGGCAGGAAATAATGTAATGACTACCCTCAACATCAAGCTACAGGAATATGGCGAAGATCTGATGCGCAACAAAAAAGGAAGCATCGTTGCCATTGAACCCGAAACGGGCGAAGTGCTGGTGTTGGTGAGCAGTCCGGGCTACGACCCGAACCTGCTTTGCGGTGCGGTGCGCGGTGCAAATTTCAATATGCTGTTGCGCGATACTTTGCTGCCGCTTTATTGCCGCCCCACGCTGGCTACTTATCCTCCGGGTTCTGCGTTTAAAACGTTGGTCGGTTTAATTGCTTTGCAGGAAGGTGTGCAGGGCGAAGTATATACCGTCAATTGTAACGGAATGTATCATTTTGCGGGAATGTCTTTGAAGTGTTCACATCATCATCCTTCGGCACAAAATATTGTTATTGCATTGCAGCAATCATGCAATCCGTATTTCTGGCAAACGTTTCGCAACACCATCGAAAACCGCGACTACAAACGTATTCAGGATGTGTATGGCAAATGGGCAGACTACTGCAACAGCTTCGGCTTGGGTGTAAAAACAGGAATTGATTTGCCGAGCGAAGGCAAAGGCAACATTCCCAAACCCGCTTACTTCAATAAATTATATGGCGAAAAAGGATGGCGGTCTTCTAACATCATTTCGTTGGGAATAGGGCAGGGGGAAATTTTGGTAACGCCATTGCAATTGGCAAATCTTTATGCTGCGGTGGGCAATCGCGGCTACTGGTACACACCGCACGTTGTGAAATCAATCACCGACCCGACCACAGGAAAAAATGTTTTAAGTCCGTTTGAAAAACACATCACAACCGTAGATGTGGCAAGGTTTCCGGGTGTGAATGACGGTTTGTTTTCGGTGGTGGAAGCAGGCACAGCACGCAGCGCAAGAGTGGAAGGAATTACGATGTGCGGTAAAACAGGAACTGCGCAAAATCCGCATGGCGATGACCATAGTATGTTTGCAGGATATGCACCAAAGGATAATCCTAAAATCGCCATTGCGGTAGTGGTTGAAAATGGCGGCTATGGCTCAACTTATGCCGCGCCTATTGCAAGTTTAATCGTTGAAAAATATTTGAACGATACCATTCAGGCTAAAAGATTGCCTTTGGAAAAAAGAATGTTGGAAGCAGATTTGTTAGGTAAATATGGCGTGAAAAAATCCGTTGATTCTTTAACCGTGATAAGAAACTAATTGTAAAAAAAAACAGTGCGCAAAAACGAATCAATTGTCGGGAGTTTTGACTGGATAACGGTAGTAATTTATATCGTGCTTGTGGTCATCGGCTGGCTGACAATTTACAGCGCGGTTTACAGCGAAGAGAGCAGCGACATCTTCAATACAAACTATAATAGCGGCAAGCAATTTACGTGGATGATTGCCTGCTCGGTGGTTGCAATTTTGTTGCTGATTATTGACGGAAAATTCTTTACCACCTTCGCTTATATTTTATACGGAATTGTAATTCTTGCGGTAATAGGCGTGATGTTTTTCGGAGTGGTTGTAAAGGGACAGCAAAACTGGATTCGCATAGGAGGATTTCAGATTCAACCATCTGAATTTGCGAAAATCGGCACGAGTTTGGCGTTGGCAAAATTTCTTTCTGTCTTAACTATTGACATCAGAAAATGGAAGCATAAATGGATAGCTTTCGCGCTCGTTGGCGTTCCGATGCTGATGGTGGTGATTCAGGGCGATGCCGGCTCTGCCATTGTGTTTGTGGCTTTTGCGCTCGCGCTTTTCCGCGAAGGTTTGGAGTCGTATTTTTTGATTATTGGCGGCACGGTGATTGTGCTTTCGCTGCTTGCTTTATTGTTCGATAAATTTATCATCATTGGTGTGTTGTTGGGCATCGCAATTTTGTTTGTCTGGATAAACTGGCGGTATCGCAAATACATCTTTTACATACTTGGAATTTGGCTAATCGCAAGCGGATATATTTTTACGGTTGATTATGGTTTCAGCAAATTAAAAGGGCATCAAAAAGACCGTATAAACGTTCTGCTCGGCAAAGAAAATGACCCTGCAAAAGATTGGAATGTGCGTCAATCAATCATTGCTGTCGGCTCGGGAAGAATTGTCGGAAAAGGCTACTTAAACGGTACTCAAACCAAGCTGAAATTTGTGCCCGAGCAAAGCACCGATTTTATCTTTTCATCCATAGGAGAGGAGTTTGGTTTTGTGGGCAGCACCGTTGTGGTTTTGCTTTTTGTGTTGCTGCTTTTTCGCCTAATTTTTTTGGCTGAACGACAGCGCAGTAAATTCAGCCGCGTGTATGGCTATTGCGTTGTCAGCATCCTGTTTTTTCATTTGCTCATCAACGTAGGAATGGTGATTGGCGTTGCGCCCGTAATCGGTATTCCGCTGCCGTTTATCAGCTACGGAGGCTCATCGCTGCTGTCGTTTACGATACTGCTGTTTATTTTCGTAAGGCTCGATGCGCAAAGGTTGGAAGTGTTGCGATAGAAGAATTTTTCCAAATGTTTTTAATCAATGTATCTTGCCGAATAGATTATCGCGGTATCATTTCTATATGTGTTGTGCTTTGTTGTCCGGTAGCCGAGATATAATAATAATGCAAGAATAATATGCTTTCATCTGTGCCCCAACAGTATGATAAATTAAAAACGGAACTATATGTATTTTCTCCCAAATCTGTGGTGTTAGATTCTGTTATATCGTGCGAATAAACATTGCCGATGCCGCCATCCCATGAATGTTGTACATAAATCTTGCCTCCGATTGGCGACCCGCCATGAAAATAAAATGAGGTTTGCCATGTACAAGAATGATGCAGGGTGGGGCAGGGTGTTCCAATATTGCTTTGACTCGAAAATCCAACACTCGTAAGCACTGCCGGAGGTGTAAATTTTGCATTGATGGTTTTGGTAATACGGTTGCCTAAATCAGGATGTTTGTATGCTATATCGAAGGTAAAATCAACAGCTTCGGTAAGAGCAGATGTTGCCTGTAGTTTATGCTCTCCATTTTCTACTGCCACAGATAACTGTATGTTGCTGTTGCTTACGTTGCCCACGCTCAGATATTCATGTTTTGCATAAAAATTTTTGAAAACGGGTGTTTGTTTCAAGTGGCTTACCGCGCCCGAAACAACCGTAGGCACGCCCGAAAACCAGCTTTTTACTTTATCAACGCCCGCATTGAATTTTGCGCGGTATTCATCAAACTTGTTTACCTGCGTTACAATGATTTTGATGTAGTTGTTTTCTGCTATGTCGGTAGCCTTCAGGGTGCGGTATTGCAGGTTGTCTATGATGTTTTCCGCTTTACCCGATGTAAAATTCAACACACCACTGAAATTAAAATCATCCGCTTTGCCGATTACATTGCCTAACTGCTCAAGAAGCGACAATGTATAATAAACTTGCCCGCCTAAAGCTACGGCTGTTGTTAATGCCAGCAGCTTGGTTATTCCCGTAGGTTCGGGGGTATTAAACAGCGCATTGAATATTCCTATTTCTGCTGCAATGAGGATAGATGAAGCGACAAATTTTTTGCCTATTCTGTATGCTTCATCTCCCGGGTCTGTGGCGGCTTTGGCGTAGAAGCTGTCGGCAAACGTTATGGTTTCGAGCGGTGTGGTAAGAAACGTATTGTTTTGAACAAAATACGCCACTTCTTTTTTATCTTCGTCAGTTGCGCTTGCCAACGCATTTTCAAAAGCATTTTGCATTTGTTGTAGTTCCGTAATGTTCTGCGGACTGACGTTCCAATTGTATTGGTCTTTCAAGGTGTTGAGTTGAGTTATATGGTCGTTCATTTTTGCCTCAAACAGTTCTATCTGCGGCTGCGGGTCGGCAATGGGCGTATATGCCGCAATGGTAAAGTCAATGGAGTTGTTGCTGAATTGTTCGGTTTCCAAATGGAGCGTATAGCTTCCTGCGCCTTTCAGCGGAATAAGCACTCCGATACGATTGCTGTCCATAACGGCAAGGGCTACGGTTTCACCGTCTATTTTGGCAGTGAGGTTAGCTGCCGAAAAATCTCTGTCGGCTTGCAATATGGCAAGTTCCAAAGGCTTGTATTCGCCTTTTGTGAAAGCAAGCGCGGGTTTGTTGCTGTCGTCTTTTTCTTTTTTGCAACCAACCGCGAAAACAAGCAGAAACGAAATTGCGAGTGTCAGTTTTTTCATATTGAAATTAGTTTTTTGTATGTATATTATGGTGTTGCATAATAAGTGGTCTGCGGAGTGAATGTAAATATTTTTCAGCAATGTGTCAGACACCTGTCTAACATCCGCATTCAAATCTCAATTCAATAAAACGGGTGCTTCCATTCTGAATCTTGGGATACATGCCGCGAATGTTTTTCCCGTGAGTTTGTTTTCAAAAATATACTCGCCTTCCATCGTGCCGATGGGCGTTGGCAGTTGGCACGAACTTGTGTAAACAAAAGATTCGTTTTGCCCGAGCAACGGAAACTCGCCAACAACGCCATCGCCATAAACGTGCTCCACATCACCCGTGCCGGAAATAATCACCCAATGGCGTTTGCGCAACTGCACAGGAAAATTATTGCGGTTTTTTATTTCGATGTGATATGCAAAAACGAACAAACCCGAAACGGGATAAGAGTGTTCGGGCAAAAAAGACGGCTCTGCAATTATTTCTATGCCTGATGTGATGGCTGTTTCCATGAATATGAATGTATGTTGCGAATCTTTTTTGAAGACGGAAAATTTATCCACATGGTGTTGCGGGTTACGAGTTGCGTGGGATTTTCTCTGCGGCTTTGCGCCATACATTTGCGCAAGCAAACAAACCCTCAACGCTCAACTTTCAACCACGTATTTAATAAAATATTCGGCTGTTTTTTAAATCCATAACTCACGTTACATTAGGCACGTGAAACTGTTGTCCAAGATTGCATTTGTGTTTTCCTTTTTGCTTGCAGTCGCCTTTAGTTTTAAGGCATTGCGCGAGCCTGATTTATGGTGGCAGATAAAAACCGGTGAATGGATTTTGCAGCACCTTTCAGTTCCTTCGGTTGATGTTTTTTCATTTACGCACAAAGGAGTTGATTGGATAAATATTAAATGGGGTTTTGAAGTTTTTGCTGCCTTAATTTCCAATACACTCGGGGCTGGCTGTGTTTTTATTTTACAGGCAATAGCTGCTGTTTTATTGTTGTGGTTTTTGTGGAAATTATCTTTACTTTTTTTGAATAGTAAAGCGCAAAACTCAACACAAAATTCATTGATTGCTTTTGCGCTGCTTGCGCCTTTTTTATTGGCAAGCATTGAATACAGAATTATCGGGCGACCGGAAATGACAAGTCATTTAATGACGGTTGTTTTTCTTTTTATTTTATTGAGTAATCGCTTTAAGCAAAGCAAAATTATTTACTGGTTGATTCCATTGCAATGTGTGTGGGCTAATTTTCATGAAGCGTTTGCAATTGGCATTGTGCTGATTTCAATTTTCTTTTTTGCTGCAATAATTGAATGGAAATTACTAAAATTAAATCAGGTAAATTTTAATTCAGTTAAAACACATGGAATTGTTTTGTTGCTGTCGGTTGCTGTGATATTTATAAATCCTTACGGATATAAAATGTTGTTGCAGCCTTTGGCGATTTTCGGGCAGGTATTTGAAAATAAATTCACCACAGAATTATTCTCTTTTTCATCCCGCGAATTTTGGCAAAAAGAAGCATGGATGACAATTGTGTGGTTAATTATTTTTATGGCATTTTTAATTTATTTATTGCTTAAAAATAAAAAGAATTTAAAGCAATTATTTACACAAATTCCGCTTGGTTATTTAATTGTTGTTTTAGCTTTTATTTATTTATCAAGCACGGCATTTCGCAATATTATTTTTCTTGTTTTAGTATTATTTCCTGCGACATTTTTATTGCTGTTTAATTTTATTGAAAAGCAGAAAAAAATAATTCCTTCATTATCTGTTTTTACGGTTTTATTATCAATTACATTTTATGTATTTATTGTTTCAAATAAATATTACGAATTAACCGAAAGCCGCGACAGGTTTGGCTTGGAGGTGCGTGCTGATTACAATGCAGTTGGCGCGGCAGAATTTATTATCAATAAAAAATTAATCGGAAAATGTTTTTCCGATTATTTAATTTCTTCTTATCTGCTTTGGAAAATTTCCGGCTTTGAAACCTTTATTGATTTGCGCGATTTAGATGTATTTCCCGCTTCGTTTTTTGAAACATTTACTGAGGCTGTAATGATGCCTGAAAAATTTGCTGAATTAAATGAAAAATATAATTTCAGTTATGCGGTTTTATATCGTCCGCAATTTAATTCGCTGCATAAATATTTAAGTGAAGGAAACGGTTACAAACTTGTTTTTGCCGATGCGGTTGCTGCTGTGTATGTAAAAGATTCCGGCAGTAATATTTTAACTGATGCAACTGTTTTTAAAGATGTTCCTGCATCAAAGTCATCTGCTGTTGCAACTGTTTTAAACAAAGTTTTAAATCCTTTTCATCAGCCTTCTTCTGTTTCATTATCGGAGAATAAATATGCTGCCGCGAATTATTTTATCGGAATTGATAAGCCCGATTTTGCTGCCGCAAGCGCGCAACAAATCATAGCAAGCGATGAGGCATGGAAAGGCAATGAATTACTTGGGCAGATTTACTACAACAAAAGCAATTTTGCCTCAAATGATAGTGTCAATATGTTATTGCAAACAGCAGGTAATTACTTTACAAAAGCATTGCAGCAAAAGGACGATTATTTCCCTGCGCTGATGGGTTTGGGTTCGGTTTATTTTCGGCAAAAATTTTTGGCGCAGGCAAAAGATTTATTTTTAAAAGCAACTGTCGTGCAGCCTGAAAACGTTAATGCGTGGCTGAGTTTGGCTGCTTGTTACAACTCAACTTCGCAGCAACCCGAATCTTTGAACGAAGCGATTAAATGTTTTGAAAAAGCGGATAAACTCAACGCAAATAATCCGATAATTCAGTTTGAATTAGGCGTGCTTTATTTCCGGAAAAATGATTGCCCCAAAAGTATTGAACGATTACAAAAAATAAAAGGCTTTAATGGCTTGAGCGAACAGGAAAATATTTTGTTGCAAAATTGTTTACGGCAGTGTGGTGCAGCAATTTAAAATATGACACTACCA
>CAZSEG010000043.1:3241-8260 GCA_964605875.1 uncultured Chitinophagaceae bacterium | reverse complement strand
ACCATGACAATTGAATTTCTTTTTCTGAGTATTATTGACCTGATAAAATCTATACTGTGAATACAAGAGTGCTTTTGGTTGAAGACGAGGAAAATCTGCTCGAAGCTATTTCGATGAACCTTGAAATGGAAGGCATTGAAGTGGTTACTGCCACGAATGGCGCGGAGGCATTAAAAAAGAAAGCCGCGCAGTTTTTCAACCTCATTATTCTGGATGTGATGATTCCCGAAATAAGCGGTTTTGATGTGTGCGAAAACATTCGTCTTTCAGATAGGGAAACTCCGATTCTTTTTCTCACGGCAAAAGATTCGCACCATGATAAAGTAACGGGTTTGAAACTTGGAGCTGATGATTATCTTACAAAGCCGTTTAATCTTGAAGAGTTGCTGTTGCGCGTGAAAGTGCTGATAAAGCACAGCCTGAAAGGAAAATCCAATGAGGCGAAAATGCAAACTTACTCGTTTGGCGGCAACGATATAAACTTCCAAAATTTTCATGTCAGAACATTTGACGGCAGGGAGATTACGCTATCGAAGCGCGAGGTAGAAGTTTTGAAATATCTGATTGACCACAAGAACACGGTGGTGTCGCGCCAGCAGATGCTGAATGTAATTTGGGGCTACGAGGTTTATCCCTCCACCCGCACTACCGATAACTTTATTGTCATTTTCAGAAAGTATTTTGAAAAAGATGTACGCAACCCCGTTTACTTCCATTCCATCAGGAGCGTTGGCTACAAATTTACTGATGAGCTATGAGCTTTCAATCTGTCAATAGTCAATCCGTAAATCGTCAATCTGCGTAATCCTCAAATCCGTGTAATCATCGCTTGCGTTCAATCCGTAAATCTGTAAATCCGTAAATCGTCAATCCCTCGTCCATTATGTAGCTTTTTCTACATCTATCCACAGCATCCATATATTGTAACTTAACAGTTTGAGGTTGGGAAAACTCACTTGAGCCATTATATTTGCAAAAATTTTTCAGAAAACTCTTTACGGGTTTATTGGAAGTATTGTTTCGTTTTAACTATTATTGACGAATATTTTTAAATAAACCACCCTGTTCGGCATGAGTACTTTTTACTGCGTGTTATTTTTTTTACTGAAACACAATTTAAACAGGGCAATGCCTTTGCCTTTGTTATTCACATATTTTACGAACCCTCGCTATCTGCAACTTAGTCCGTTAAGGATTGACGCTGCTTCATCTAAAGTTTATACAGCATGAATTTCAGAAATTTATCACAACTCAATATGCAACAATTTTATTCGCTCGCGCTCGCGCTGACGGTTTCGTTGTTTTCATCGCTCCCTGCTTTTGCGCACAAAGGCGGAGGTGTTCACGCAGATGTAAAAGAGCAGCTTGAAAAAGAGGCGACTGCATCAGCCGGAAAAGTTACCTTCATGGAAAACAAAGGTCAGTGGCCCAAGCACGTTTTGTACCGTGCCGATGTGCCCGGTGCGCAGATGTTGGCAACACCGCAAGGTATGCTTGTTGGTAAATACGATCCGCAAAGTTTTATAGAGCGTGGTGAATACCTGCATCATCAGGAAGAATACGAAAAAGGCGAAATTACTTTAGAAGAGCTTGGTCAGGAAAAATTTCTTCGCGGACACGGATGGAGATTCAACTTTCTGAACGGCAGCCTTGCCACCCGCGAATCCATTGAGCGTAAAGGGCAAAGCCACGATTACTACAACTTTTTGATTGGTGATATTTCGCAACACGCTACCAATGTTCGCGCATATTCGGAGTTGGTTTACAAAAATGTTTATTCGGGTATCAATGTTCGCTATTACACAGCCGACAACGGTGATTTTGAAAATGACATCATCGTTGCGCCCGGTGCGGATGCTTCGCAGATTTTATTGCAGATAGAAGGCGTTGAAGACATCAGCATTGACAGAGCTACGGGCGAAGTTGTTTTCAACACAACCGTTGGCGAACAAATCATTCCCGCGCCCATCAGTTATTTAATAGATAAAGACGGCAAACGCACACCCATTAATGTGAAGTTCAGACACGAAGGCACAAACACGCTGTCGTTCATTGTGCCGAAATATGATATTTCGCAAACGTTGGTAATTGACCCGATTGTAATGCGTTGGGCAACGCTCATCAGCAGCGGAAACGGTTCGGGCGATGCGCACTTTCACGGTATTGATGTGGACGCGCAGGGAAATATTTTCACAACGGGAAGGTATGACGGCAACTTGGTAACGGTGGGTTCATTCCAATCAACCAATTCGGGAACGGATTTATTCATTTCAAGATATACCGAACCTGCAAGTCCGGGCGGAAGCGGTGTGAGAGTTTGGCAAACCTATTTGGGAAATTCGGGAACGGATAACCCTTACGCTTTAACCATAGGTTTAGACGGCTATGTATATATAGCCGGAAATTCGGGTGGAAACTTGATTACTGCCTACGGAACAGGCGCGGGAACACCGCCATGGACGAACAGAACAGGAACAGGAAAATCATTTATAGTAAGAGTGCATCCAAACGGAACGAACGCCACTTTGCGCACATTAGGACCTGTAAATGCACAAACCAATTGGAATACCTTGTTTTACGATTTGCGCGTTTATCCTACGGGCGGCAATAATTTCGATTTGATTGCAGTGGGTGTTACGAGACAGCAAGATTCTAATGGAAGCGGTGATGTGCCTTCGGCAACGCAACCCAATGGAACGGCTGTTACGGGCACGGGTAATACCGACAACGGTTATGCGGTGCGTATCAGCAGCAACCTTCAGACCTTAGTTTGGACAAAACATTACAGTTCTTCGGGTACGAGCAACGACCGCTTTAATATTTGCGCCATTGACAATGCAAACAATATTATAGTGGGCGGTTATACGCGCGGTGGAGGACTTTCACACAACAATCCTTCGGGACAAACAGGGCTTACCGGCACGCAGGACGGATGGCTGATGCGCCTAAATTCTTCAAACGGTAATTCGATGTGGTCAAGATATTTTAATGCGGGTTCAAGCAGTATAGCCACTATTTTGTGTATGGAAACCAACCGCTTGAAAACGCAGTTCATTATTGGCGGAAGGGCGCAAGGCGCGTTGTCCACTGCCAACACAACATCAGGTGCTTACAGACAATCCTACACGGCAAACGGTGGCGGAGGAACGGCAGATTTCTTTATTGCATCCCTGCCTATCAACGGCAGCGCAACCACTTGGGGTACATATTTTGGCGGTAACGGTAACGAAGTAAATATGATGGGCCTGAACCTCGACCAAAATGACGATGTGTATGTTTTGGGTTATTCAAGCAGTAAAAACGTTCCCACTTTCGACAGTCCTTTGCAAAACAGCTCTTATGACCCAAGCAATCAAGATGCTTTGTTTTTCAAATTGAGCGCGAACGGGCAAAACCTTTTGTACAGCACTTACATTGGCGGAACGCAGGACGAAACCGACCCCGTAGGGCAGCGCGGTATCAAATTTTCCGATTGCCGTATCTATCTGCCGATTACTACCTATTCTGCCAATTTTCCGTTTACACAGGGTACGTTAAACAGCAATGTAACTTCGGGAACAAGTATCGGTGAGCCTGTATTGATAAGTATGGCGAATCCGCCCGATTTAGTGGGTAACAGCATCACCAGCGGAGCGAATCAAACCATTACTTGTGGCAATGCGCCCCAAGCTATCACTGCAAGCGTGCCTTCTTATGTTTTTGCCGGTATAATAAGAACCGGCAGTTCACAAAGCACAGGAACTTCGGGTGCATATCCTGACGGATACCCTGTGATTACTTCCTATCAGTGGCAGTTGAGTATTGACAGCGCGCAATCATGGCAAAACATACCCGGAGCTACCGCGCAGAATTATACACCTCCTGCAATCAACAAAAATGGTATTACGCTTTACAGAAGGATTATCAACGGTGATGCCTGTAACCGTGCAAGCGACACTTTGGCGGTGGTATCTATTGTGGTTACGCCCTCGGTGAATACACCGGTAACAGCCGATAACGGTCCGTTGTGCGTAGGGCAAAATTTGCAGCTTACGGCAAACTCATCTACACCCGGGGTTACTTACGCATGGACGGGACCGAACAATTTTACAAGCAGTCAGCAGAATCCGACTATTAACAATGTAACCACTGCCAATGCAGGAACATACAGTGTTGTTGCTACTTCAGCAAATGGTTGTAAATCAAATGCGGGAACAACAACATTGGTAGTTAATACCATCCCTTCCGCGCCAACGGCAGGAAGCAACGGTCCGATTTGCGCGGGGCAAACGCTGAACTTGACGGCATCACCTTCGGGTGGAACGTTCAGTTGGACAGGACCAAACAGTTTTGCTTCAACATCGCAAAATCCTTCCATCACCAATGCAACAACTGCGGCAGGCGGAACTTACAATGTTACGAGAACCGTAAACGGATGTACTTCTCCTGCGGCTTCAACTTTTGTTACGGTGAATCAAACCGCTAAACCGACCAATACAACGGCAACGCTGAATCCGGTTTGTGTGGGCAACACGGTTCAGTTCAACACCGCTTCATTGAGCGGAGCTACTTTTAGTTGGACGGGTCCCACAGGCTTCACGGCAAGCATCCAAAATCCGACAAGAAATATCACCAACACCAATCAAGGCGGTTGGTATATCGTAACCAGAACTGTGAACGGCTGTGTTTCACTGCCCGATTCAGTTTTCTTGACGGTGAATAACAATCCGTCCATCAGCAATGCAACGGGTTCAAACCCTACAACCTGCGGTGGCTCGAACGGAACAATCACACTGAGTGGCTTAACGGCAGGTCAGCAATACACGGTGAATTATTTACGCGCGGGTGTTGGTCAAACACCGCAAACCTTAACTGCCAACGGCAGCGGTCAGGTGATATTGACAGGATTGAATGCAGCTTCTTACACTAACTTTATAGTTACGCAAACTTCTACCACCTGTTCTTCTCCTGCGTTTGCCGGACCTGTAACATTAAACGACCCGAATCCGCCTGCTGCACCAACGGCAACAAGCAACAGCC
>CAZSEG010000043.1:0-3141 GCA_964605875.1 uncultured Chitinophagaceae bacterium | reverse complement strand
ATTTGCAAGCACGGTTGCGGGCGCAACCTATACATGGAGCGGTCCTGCATCTTTCTCTTCAAACTTGCAAAATCCAATCAGATTAAACGCATTATCTCCGGCACACACCGGCACTTACAGCGTAGTTGCAACAGTGAGTAATTGCACCTCTCCTGCGGGAACTGTAAGTGTAACAGTAAATCCTCGTCCTGCCGCGCCAACGGCATCGGGTTCAAATCCTACAACCTGCGGAGGTTCACAAGGCAGTATCACATTAAGCGGCTTGACAAACGGAGTTCAATACACGGTTAATTATCAAAGGAACAGTGTTCCGCAAACAGCGGTAACGGCAACGGCAAGCGGAGGACAAATAGTAATCAGCGGATTAAACGCAGGCACTTACGGTAATTTCATTATTACTATTGTGTCCACAGGTTGCAGTGCTTTGACATCACCGCCAAACGTAACATTAAACGACCCGAATCCGCCTGCTGCACCAACGGCAACAAGCAACAGCCCTGTATGTTCGGGCGATACCATCAAATTATTTGCAAGCACGGTTGCGGGCGCAACCTATACATGGAGCGGTCCTGCATCTTTCACATCAAATTTACAGAATCCAATCAGGCTGAATGCTTTATCTCCGGCACACACCGGCACTTACAGCGTTGTAGCAACAGTTAATAATTGCACCTCTCCTGCGGGAACGGTAAGCGTAACAGTAAATCAACGCCCAAGTCTTACAGGTTCAGCGGGTGTGAATCCTACAACTTGTTCGGGAAATCAAGGGACGGTTACTTTAAGCGGTTTGGTTTCCGGCACTCAATATAGTATTGCTTACACAAGAAACGGAGTAGCACAAACACCGCAAGTGCTTACTGCAAATGCTTCCGGTCTTGTAATACTTACAGGTTTAACAGCCGGAACTTACGGCAATTTTGTTGCTACGGCTGTGATAACAGGATGTTCTTCTTTAACATCTCCGCCAAATGTAACATTAACAGACCCAACGCCTCCGGCTTTGCCTGTGCCTACAAGCAACAGCCCTGTTTGTTCGGGCGATACCATCAAACTTTTTGCGGCTACTGTTGCCAACGCAACTTACACTTGGTCGGGACCTTTGGGCTTCAGCAGTTCTGCGCAAAACCCAATCAGACTGAATGCGCTTGCAACTTACACAGGAACATACAGTGTTTTTGCAACCGTAAATAACTGTAATTCTCCTACAAGAACGGTTGATGTTACGGTAAATCAACGTCCGAACATTACCGCAGCAGTTGGGGCGAACCCGACAACCTGCGGAGGCACACAAGGCACAATCCGTTTAAGCGGATTGGTTGCAGGCAGACAATACACTGTGGCGTACCAAAGAGGCGGCATAGCTCAAACACCGCAAACGCTTACTGCAAATGTTAGCGGAGAGGTAACGCTTACAGGATTAAATGCAGGTGCATACAGTAATTTTATTGCAACGGATGTGCTTACGGCTTGTTCATCAGCCACTTTCCCCGGTCCGGTTACTTTAACAGACCCGAATCCGCCAACACCGCCAACGCTTTCGAGCAACAGTCCGGTTTGTTATGGCGATACTTTGAAAATTTCTGCTTCAACAATTGCGGGTGCAACTTATGCTTGGACAGCAACGGGTTTCACTGCCAATACTCAAAATATTTCAAGAGCGAACGCAACGCCTGCAATGAGCGGGCAGTACTCTGTTGTTGTAACGGTAAACAACTGTAACAGCAATCCGGTTTCTATAAATGTTGCAGTAAACTCTTGTCCTCCGGTAGCGGTGGACGATGCTTACACAACGCCCGAAGATCAACCTTTGATTGTAAACGTGCCGGGCATTTTGGTGAATGACTACGACCCTGCAAATCCTCAGCAGCCTTTAACAGTTACAACCACTCCTGTTTGCAATGTTAAAAATGGAACATTGCTGTTGAGCTTCAACGGAAGTTTCAGCTACACTCCTGCGGCAAATTTCAACGGCTTGGATACTTTCTGCTACCGCGTTTGCGATAACGAAGTTCCTGCTGCGTGTGATACGGCAATTGTGGTAATCACCGTTACGCCTGTAAACGACCCGCCTGTTGCAGTAAATGACTATTACAGCGCAGGGAATGACACTGCTATCAACGGCAATATAAGAACAAACGACTATGATGTGGATGGCGATACATTGATTGTAAACACAACGCCCGTAACCAATCCTGTTTATGGAACGGTTGTGCTTAACTCTAACGGAACGTTCACTTACACACCGCCTGTAAACTTCAATCTGATTGACAGTTTCCAATATGTGGTTTGTGACGGAAGTATTATTCCTCCGACTAATTTGTGCGATACGGCTTGGGTATTCTTGGATTATACACAAGTGAATCGTCCGCCTGTTGCCAACCGCGACAACTTTACAACTCCCGAAGACAGCACGCTCACCGGCAATATTTTAATCAATGACTTCGACCCCGATAACGACAGCATTTATGTGATTGTTACGCCTGTTTTGAATGTAAGCAACGGTACGCTTACTTTGCATGGCGACAGCACTTTCACTTACGTTCCGAACCCGAACTTCTTCGGTCAGGATACTTTCATCTACCGTCTTTGCGATAATGGCGTGCCGAGCAAGTGCGACACTGCTTTGGTGGTGATTACCATTACGCCTGTAAATGACAAACCAGAAATTCCCGATTCAACAATTACAACTTGCGAAGATTGCCCGATAACGGTTTGTTTGCCGATTTCGGATGTGGATGTTGCGGACTTGCACAACGCTTCTGTTTGCGGTCAGCCTGTAAACGGAACAATCACAAGCGCACCAACGGTTAATAATGGTTCTAATCCGCACAGTGTTTGCTTGACATATACACCCAACAAAAATTATCACGGCAAAGACAGTATTTGTGTAATTGTATGCGATAACGGTATTCCTTCATTGTGCGATACCGGAATTATCAGAATCAATATCACGCCTGTAAATGACCCGCCTGTTGCAGAGGATATAACTTTTGTAATTGAAGAAGGGCAAAGCATAGGCGTGAACGCGGGTGCGAGCGTGAGCGACCCCGAAGGCGACCCTGTGATTATCAGCTATCCAAATGCTTTTCCGAATATTCCGGGTGTAACTTTCATCCCGACAGGAAACGGAACATTTGATGT
>CAZSEG010000042.1:3707-21559 GCA_964605875.1 uncultured Chitinophagaceae bacterium | reverse complement strand
CAAAACTCCTGAATGGCTTCGCCTTTCAGCGGTTCTTGACCTGCAAATTGATTGGACGGAAACGCAAGAATTTCAAAACCTTTGCTTTGATACTTCTTGTAGATTTTTTCCAATGCTTCCAACTGCGGTGTCAGCCCGCATTTCGATGCAATGTTTACAATCATCAGCACTTTTCCTTTGTAGTCTTTCAACTGAACATTTTCGCCCCGCAAATCTTTTGCTTTCAGGCTGTAGATACTTTCTGCCATTTTTTCTTCTCCTTAAAAATTAAATCAACGCTTGGTGATAGCCGGAAGCTGCAATCGGATGTTACTGAAAGTTTGCAACGGATTTTCGACCGCCTGCGTGTTCACCAACCAATCGGGAATATCGCCTCCCGCATCCGCTGAATATTCGTTTAAAATCTCCGTGCGGTTATCATCTGTCGGGGTCATTTTCCAGATAGCGTTCATTCTTTCTATACGCGCCAATCCTTCCTCGTTTTTCAGATATTTTGGTTCTGAATTTTGATGCAGCACAATACCGCCATCACCTGTTTTTTCAACCTTCATGCGCATGATACATTCTCTGTCGCGCAGGGGCCAAGGCACATTAAACACCAAGCGAACAATAAATTCGTTTTCGTTGATGTTCGCCAAACGTTTAGCCGATTTGCAGCGCGGCATCCATTGCGTAAAACTTTCCACATCGGTAAGCATTTGCAAAACTTCCTGTGGCGTGTAGTTCACCACCATTTCGGCACGGGTATCTTTCAGCTTTCCCCAACGACTTTTTTTGGTGAAAATTTTAATGCCTTTTTTCTCCTGCGCCAACAACCAGTTGTCGCTGTCTTGCTGTTTCCACGCAAAGGTTTCGGTTGAAATTAGCAACAATAAAAAAGCCGAAAAAAGTTTCATTGAAAATTGATTTATGAGGTATAACGAAGAACTCAAAAATTAGTTTGAAAAAATTTACACCGCAAAACTTTCACCACAGGCGCAGGTGCGCGAAGCATTGGGATTGCTGAAATGAAAACCCTTGCCGTTCAATCCATCGGTGAACTCCAACGTGGTGTTACATACATAAAGAAAGCTGCGCAAGTCTGTAACTAATTTTACGCCCTTATCTTCAAAAATCTGGTCGTCAGATTTTATTTCGTGGTCAAAATCCATGTTGTAGGAAAGCCCCGAGCAGCCACCGCCTTTTACGGTTACGCGCACAAATGAATTGGCGGGTTTGTCTTCCTGTGCGATGATGGTTTTTATTTTTTCGCTTGCGGCATCCGAAACGTACAGCATATTCTTATTTTTTGAGGCAACAAAGTTAAGCCAAACAACTTATTCAAATCACAAATTATACTTTCGCGCCATGATAAAAATTGAACACATCGGCATTGCGGTAAAAGATATGGATGCGGCAAATGCCGTTTATGCAAAATTGCTCGGAAAGCCGCACTACAAAACAGAAGCGGTGGAAAGCGAAGCGGTGAATACTTCGTTTTTTCAAACGGGAGAAAGCAAAATTGAATTGCTTTCGGCTACTTCCGAGCAAAGCGCGATTCACAAATTTTTAGAGAAGAAAGGCGAAGGGATTCATCACATCGCTTTTGCCGTGCAGGATATTTATGCTGAAGTGGAGCGATTGAAAGCAGAAGGTTTTCAACCTATAAGTGAAAAACCAAAACAGGGCGCAGACAATAAATTGGTTTTCTTTTTCCATCCGAAATCTGCCAATGGTGTGCTGATAGAATTGTGTCAGGAAATCGGGTGATTTTATGCCACAACTCACAACTTATTTTCATTCATCTTCAAATTTTCAAATCATCTCACCTTCAAATCAACTTACCAACATTCCATCCATTCTTTAATTTGCTCTTTTCGATTCAATTATGCTGATTTGTGCCGCTTTTAGAAAAACGAAAGCCTAAACACAATAAATCAAGCTAATTATGAAATTTATAGTTTCTACAACATCATTGCTTAAAAGTCTTCAACTGATTGGCGGTGTTATCAATTCCACCACAGTGTTGCCGATTTTGGAAGATTTTCTTTTTGATATTCAAGGCGGTAAGCTGACCGTTTTTGCTACCGATTTGGAAACTTCAATGAGTACGGTTGTGAATGTGGAAAGCAAAGACAAAGGCAGAGTTGCCATCCCTGCGCGTATCCTGTTAGACACTTTGAAAACCTTGCCCGAGCAACCGCTTACTTTTGTTGTGGACGATAAAAATTTCGGTATCGAAATTGCCAGCGAAACAGGTCGCTACAAATTGGCAGGCGAAAACCCCGAAGACTTTCCGAAAATTCCTCAACCCGAATCTGTAACCGACATCAACATCACCGGAAACGTATTAAGCAGCGCAGTTGCAAAAACACTTTTTGCCGTTAGCAGCGATGAACTTCGCCCTGCAATGACGGGTGTTTTGTTTCAGGTGGACACCGAAGGCATGACCTTTGTTTCTACCGATGCGCACAAGCTGGTAAAGCTGCACAGAGCCAATGTACGCGCTCCAAAAGCAACGCAGTTTATTGTGCCTAAAAAAGCCTTGAACCTGTTGAAAAATGCAGTACCCGCAAACGAAGCTGCGGTGAACGTGAGCTACAACAAATCCAATGCTTTCTTTACGTTCGACAACACGAAACTGATTTGCCGTTTAATAGAAGCAAACTACCCCGATTACAACGCAGTTATTCCGGTAAACAATCCGAATAAACTGACTGTAAATCGCTTGGAGTTCCAAAACGCTTTGCGCAGAATTTCTATCTTCTCTAATAAAACAACTTACCAGGTTGTTTTGAATATTGCAGGCAGCGAATTGAAAATTTCTGCGCAGGATTTGGATTTCAGCAACGAAGCAAACGAGCGTTTAACTTGCAGCTACGAAGGCGCAGATTTAGACATCGCTTTCAATGCACGTTTCTTAATCGAAATGTTGGGTGTGTTGGATAGTGGCGACATTGAAATTGAACTTTCAACACCTACACGTGCAGGCATTTTGCGCCCGGCAGATAAAGCCGAAAACGAAGACCTGATGATGCTGGTAATGCCGGTGATGATAAACGCATAACAGCCGCCCCCACCCCCCCCGAAGGGGGTTGATGCCTCCCCTTCGGGGAGGTTGGAGGGGCTTAAATCACAAAATCTTAAATGTTATGATACAGGCAACGGTTAACGGAAAGCAATTTATTGTAGAAGGCAGCAAAGTAAATGGAGAAGAACTTGCTCTTGACTTGCAGCAAATCAATGGGCGTGATGCGCATATTCTGCTCAACAATAAATCATACAACACCACATTGGTAAGCTACAATGCCGAAGATAAAAAAGCTGTGGTGCGCGTAAACGGCAACGACTACGAAGTAACGCTTAAAGACCAAACAGATTTATTGCTTGAAAAACTCGGCTTGGGCAACGCCACCGCCAAAAAAATCAACAACCTCAAAGCGCCCATGCCGGGCTTGATTGTAAACATCACCGCTACCGAAGGGCAACAACTGAAAAAAGGCGATGCCGTTTTGGTGTTGGAAGCCATGAAAATGGAAAACGTTATCAAAGCGCCTGCCGATGTAACGGTGAAAAAAATAAAAGTAGCGCTAAAGCAAGCCGTTGAAAAAGGCGAAGTGATGGTAGAGTTTGGCGAGTGAAATTCAACTCTTTTTACCGGAAATAAATTGCTTTAATGTAAAGCAAACCGGCATCAGCAACAAAATAATTCCCGGCACGCGATACCGCACAATACTACCCAGCACCGGAGTAGTGATGCCAATAATCACGAATAGAAAAAAGCAAAAAACTATTACGGTAAAAAGAATTTTTGCTTCATCCAAAGTGTATTTCCGAAAATTAAAAGCAACTGATAAAAGTAAAATGCCTAACAGAATATTTTCAACGGCAAGCGGAAAAAGCATCAGCGATTTTGCCTTCCAAATCATTGGCTCAAACAACACATTCCATAAAGCAAAAGGAGTTGCCTTTACAAAACTTAAAATATTATCCGTTTCCACCACAGGAATAAAAACAATGCTTCCCGCCTTCATGTAATGCGCCAATCGTATCGAATCCCACTGCTTTTTTGCAATATCTGAAAGTACAGATTGGTGAAGAAAAAAATAATCCACCGCAACGGCAAGCAGCGAAATCGCAATTACAAACCCGACACAAAACCCCGCTAATTGCCACTTGCTTTTCAATAATTTGGTTGAAAAGAAAAATAACAATGCCACCAAAAAACTCAGCAACACATACACCTTGAAAATTGCCATTAGCACCACAAGTAAAACCAAAGCCAGCCAAAAAGAAACAGTTTTAAAATTGTCTTTAGCTTTTGCAAGCAACCACAACAGCAAACCAAACACCAGCACAAGTATCGTTTCTTTCAGCATAGCCGAAGTCCACATCAAAACGGAAGGGAAAAAGAACAGTAAAACACTATAAATTTTTGTACTGCTGCGGAGGCTGTCACCTTGAGAACTCCATTCCGCGCACGGCATACCTGTTGAAAATGACAATCGGCTGTTAAATTCCCCTCTTGAGAGGGGTAGGGGTGTGTTGTCATTGACAGCATGAAAAGCCTTTACAAAAGCCATCAAACCAATAAAACCAAAGAAAGAAGCGAACAAAGAATGCGTGTAAATATTTCCTTTTGAAACAAAAGCAATCAGCGCATTCAGCTTAATAATAAACCTGCTGTCGTTATATAAACTACTCCGCACCTTCGGATCCCAATGATTGAAAGACTTAATCTGTTGAAGCACTTCGGGTGTTTCAATATTTATCTCCGTGAGCAGCTTAAAAAACAATTTCGGATTAGCATAAAAAACAGAATTTAAAAAAAGCCCGTCATCAAAGTATTTATAAATGTCGGAATTTTGTTTGTCGGTATAGTAATAAGTGTACAACAAAGTAATGCCCACTCCCGCCAAAACCTTTACAACAAAAGCAGTAAGAATTATTTGTTTTGAAACATCAGGAAGTTCAAAAAATTTCCACTTGCTCACTATAAAAAGCAGCAACGCAAAAAAAGATATGTAGAGCAGCCAACTCATTTTTTCATTTACAGATTTATTGATTTACATAATTACGGATTGAATCCCCTGATGAAGGCATTTATTACAAACGTAGCAGATTTTCTCTCACTAAATTTTATTGCTACACATTATATTTTTCCTGTTTATTCAATTTTAAATTAAACTTCTTCCATGAAATCCATCAGTTGAACTGATGGATTTCATGGAAGAAGTTATTTAATAATCAATGGCAAATGATGCTCTAAAAACTCTTTCAAGCCGCAAACAACAAACTGTTTCGACAATGGAAAAGAGGGCGTTTCCTGTGCATTGACAATGAAATTTTTCTTTGTGTTTAAATCTGCAACGCTTTCAATCATGCTTTTGGTAATGCTTGGCGAAAGCGTAAGTTTTATTTCGATGGAAGCAACAGGCTTTATGCCTTTCACCAATACCAAATCCATTTCCGTTCCGTTGTGCGTACGGTAATAAAACGGCTGAACAGTGCGCGGCAAAACAGAAAGTATTTGCTCTATCACATAGCCTTCCCATGAATTACCGACAGCGGGATGAAATTTCAGTTCAGATGCTTTGTGAATATCCATCAGGTAATGCAAAACACCGGTGTCACGCAAATAAATTTTCGGAGTTTTCAAAAGACGTTTGCGCGAATTGACAAAGTAAGGCGGCAGTTTCCGCAGCATGAAAGCCCCTTCCAGAAAATCAACGTACCTGTTCACTGTTGTCGGGCTTATATCCAAACCTTTGGCGAAAGATTGCGCATTCCAAACGCCTCCGTGATGATGCGCCAACATTCTCCATATACGAAACATGACCTGCGGGGAAAATGTAGTGCCAAACAATGTATTCAAATCTCTTTCCACAAAAGTTCTCACAAAGCTGTCTATCCATGCAAAATGCGCTTCATCATTTTTGGCAAGCCACGCATCGGGAAAGCCGCCACGAAACCAGTGCTTTTGGAGCGTATTTTTTTTGTCGGGCAATTCTAAAATATGAAACGGATGCGCTTCTAAATAATTGATTCTGCCTGCCAGTGATTCAGAAACGCCTTTCACCATATCGGGCGAAGCGGAACCCAACAGCAGAAATCGCCCCGCTTTCCGCTTTTTATCAATGAGCGAACGAAGCAGCGGAAAAAGTTCGGGCAGCCGCTGCACTTCGTCAATCACAACACAGGTATCCTGAAACTGTTGCAGAAATAATTCGGGGTCGGAAAACCTGCGCATATCTGCGGGACTTTCCAAATCGAAGTAAACGGATTTGCCTTTCAATTGCTGCTGAACAATATGTGCAGCAGTGGTTTTGCCTGATTGACGAGGACCGATTAAACCCACTGCGGGAAACTGTTTCAGCATCTTTTGCAGCTTATCCTGAAAGATTCTTTTGATAGCCATAATGATGCAAATATAAAAAATTCTTCCATGAAATCCATCAGTTCAACTGATGGATTTCATGGAAGAAATATAATCGGTAATCGAAAAAACAGCGAAACAGGAAGTGTAATATTCCGGGATTTTTCGCTTTGCTTTTTGCCAGAAACTTTTAATCCCAAGAAATTCAGCGTGCCATTTCCTCCGCAACCCATATATTCGTTCAACTTTATTGAAATTTTTGCAGCGTTAGCTGTTGTAACTTGGAAACTTGGGAATTTCTAATCTACACAACATGGCTGTACGGTTCGCGCGGTATGCGTGGGCTTGTACTATTGTGTGTAGAGGCTCCCAAGTGCCCCAAGTCCAGTAGTGTCATAGCCCACGTTGCATGTTACAAACCTCCGTTTGGGGCTGTGCGGAAAATGAATACTGTATGTTACATTTTATTGTAGTTTCCACAACCGAGGCGCTTCACCGCCTGCCTGTGAATGAAATTGTTTATTGCACTTCGCACAATTCAAGCACACAGTTTTACCTTGCCGATAAGCGCATGATTTTAGCTTCATATCCCATTGCACATTATACATCCTTGCTTGAGCAGTTCGGTTTCATTCGTATTCACCAGTCAACACTGCTTAATATATCTTTTCTTTCAGCAATTTACAAAAAGGACAACAGCAACGTTGCGCTGCTCACCACAGGCGAAAAGCTGACCGTAGCAAGAGCTAAAAAAACCGAAGTGGCAAATGCCTTGTCTGCCATGAGCATAGAGAAAATGAAGGGTGCAAAAATACCGGATTCAAATTCATAGCTACCGAATAGCATCCGCAACCCACCGAATTCAAAATAGTCAAGCGGGAGAAAAACAGGCGGGTAACATTTGCGCATCAAAATTCATTATGAAGTTCACTCCAACCGCCCAAGCCGAAAAGCGGACATACAAACAGAGTAGGCAAAACACAAATTTCCAATATATGAAAAAAACATTTTTACTGCTTGCCGCCAGCGCAGCAATTCTCAGCACTGTTTCCAGTTGTGCCAAATGCTATGTATGCTCAAAGAAAGACAAAGGCGAATACTACAAATTTGAATTGTGCGACAAAGACTTCGATAAAGGGGACATTCAGGACGCAATTGAAAACCATGAAAAGTATGGCTACAAATGCCACGCTAATGCACGCGCACTCTAAAATCTAAGCAGCGGTTGGTGTTTTATCGCCAACCGCTTTTCCACCAATCTAACCAATATTTTATGCAGAAACTTATACTGATAATCCTCACCCTTTTCTCAATTCAAAGCAAATCGTTTTCGCAGGCATCTTCTGTTGAAAATCTTAAAAGAGCCACAGCAAGAGAAATAGGAAACAACACCCGCACGGAGGATGTTACAATCTCCAACATCAAAAGAAAAGCCACCAGTGTAAAATGGGCAGCAAAAATCAATAACACTTGTTACGAGTGTGATGCAGATGATATGGTGCGCAATGTTCATGTCGTAAAGTTGGACTGTTCTTTAATACCCGTAGAAGAACCTAATAACAGCAGCCCAACCAAAAGCGGACCTAAAGACCCGTTAGGCGCAGCCATCCATAAAAAAATTCAGGAAGACAAAGCAAAAAGAGAAGGTTCAAATGCAGCAAGCCAAAGCTCCGACTTTAGTGAAACTAAAGTATCATCACCTCAACAAAGCGAGTCAAAGTCAAACAACTCAGAAGATGTTATTGAGCAACTTAAAAAGTGGAAAAAGTTATTGGATGAAGGCATAATAAATCAACAAGAATTTGATGAGCAAAAGAGAAAACTGTTGGAAGGGAAATAAAAATCTTAAACACACATTCATCAACAAAACAAATACTGATGAAAAAACTATTACCATGAAAAAAGAGATTTAGCTGCCTGTCAATTATTTTTCAGAAATTCTACAAACTCATCAATATCCATAATGTTATGCACAGGGTAAATTATCTTTTTCAATACTTTAAAATCGCTGTCATTCGTTACTAATATTTTCGCCTGACCTGTATAATATGCGTCAATAAATTTGTTGTCGTCTGCATCTTTGATTAATGCGCTTGTAAACAATGGTTCTCTTTGTATTACGTTAGGAAGAAGAATAAGAGCATCAATGAAGTTATCGGCAGTTTCCTCATCATAGAACTCCCTGATTTTTTCTTCATATTCCAATAGAATTTCGGTGGTAACAATCAAAGCGAATGCAAATTGTTCCAGCTTGTCAATAATAATCCGATAGGAAGATTTATAGGGAAGTGCAACAAGAATTATATTGGTATCTATAACAACCTTCGGTATGCTTTTCATTTACCCAATAGCGTATCAAAAGTTTGTTGAGTATAACCTCTCTTATCCGCTGCTTTATCGGCAGCAGCACGGGCTTTGTTCATAAAATGTCCGGCTAACAGCGAACGTATTTCTACAGATTCTTTTTCTGAAATATTCCTATTCTTAAATAATTGCATAACTGCCAGTTCGGCATCGCTGAAAGCAGGATTTAAAACTGTTTTTTTCATGTGTATATAATTTGCTTTTGAAGGCTAAGGTAAGCCCTTTTCCAAAGTTTTGAAAAAAGGTTTGAGCGCAAGTATTCTGCTTTGTGGACTTTGGTGAATAACAAATAGTAAATCAGTCAATCTGTAATTCCGTAAGGCAGCTACAAAAGATTGGTTATGGAGTGATTGAAAATTAGAATAAAGTAAAAGAGTGGGCAGCTAACGCCAGCCCTTTTTCGTTTTAGTCAAAACGATAACTATATTTGCGTTATGAATGAGCAAGACTTCATCAAGTTCCTCAAAATTCTTGAAAAAGAAAAGAAAGCCGCAGCAAAACGGACAAAAGAAGAGTCCATTGCCTTTTTGCATGCTGTTGGAATTCTCACTAAAAGTGGAAAGGTAGCCAAGCCCTACAAAAATTTATGTATTCCCAAAGAACAAGTCTGATAATTGGTTTTCATGGTTGTGATGAATCGGTAAGAGATGCGCTTGTAAACAGCAAAAATGCTTTCAAGAAAAGCGAAAACACTTACGATTGGTTAGGGCATGGAATGTATTTTTGGGATAATGACCTTGACCGCGCTTTAGAGTTTGCTCAATACAAACAAGAAAATCCCAAAGCGGGAAATTATCCAATCAGGAAACCCGCAGTAGTCGGAGCAGTTATCAGTTTAGGTTTATGCCTTGACCTGATGAGTTCAAAATCTTTACAACTGTTGAAAGCAGGTTATACAACGCTATGCAGCGATTTGTCAAATTCAGGTCTTGTAATTCCTCAAAACAAACCGCTAAAAGATGGAGCAGATTTAGTTTTCCGAAATCTGGATTGTGCGGTGATTGAAATGCTTCATCAATACAGAGAGAAAAATAATTTACCGCCTTTCGATTCTGTGAGAGGCGTATTTTGGGAAGGCAACGACCTTTACGAAAACGCAGGATTTAAAGAGAAAAACCACATACAAATCTGCATCAGAAATCCGAACTGCATTAAAGGATTTTTTATTCCGAGAGAAACGGACAAATTATTTTCAATGCCATAAAAAATTTATCCGTTGCAGGTGTCGCTGCGGGAGTGTATTTGCTGCAAGTAACGGTTGTCGGCACTGTATTCAAATCTCACTTCTAAAATCATAAATCTAAAATCCCTTTTAACTGATTTTACTCCACAGCGTTTCACTTTTCAAACTTTGAAGATAATTGCGCAAAGCAAGGTTAGCGTTATTTTCCAGCATAGCATCTTCTTCAATCACCAATGAAGCCGCTTTCCTTGCCGCTTCCAATATCTCCACATCCTGCACCAAATCCGCAATCCGCAATTGAATATCTCCGCTTTGGCGTGTGCCGTCAATCTCACCGGGTCCGCGCAGACGCAAATCCTCTTCTGCAATCACAAAGCCATCATTTGTTTCGCACATTACTTTTATGCGGTTGCGGCTGTTGTGTGTCAGTTTTTCACCACTCATCAAAATGCAATACGACTGGTCTGCGCCTCTGCCCACTCTGCCGCGCAACTGGTGCAACTGCGCCAAGCCAAACCGTTCAGAATTTTCAATCATCATAACGGAAGCATTCGGCACATTTACGCCTACTTCAATCACCGTTGTTGCCACCATAATATCGGTTTCACCGCGCACAAATCTTTGCATCTCAAAATCCTTCGTGGCAGGCGGCATCTTGCCATGCACAATGCTCACGGCATAATCGGGCAAAGGGAAGTAGCGCGATATGGCTTCAAAGCCGTGCATCAGGTTTTTCAAGTCCAGTTCCTCGCTTTCCTCAATCAATGGATACACTATGTAAATCTGCCTGCCCTCTGCAATCTGTTCCTTCAAAAAATTAAACACCGAAGCGCGCGAAGATTCAAAACGATGAACCGTTTTTACAGGCTTTCTGCCAGGGGGTAATTCATCAATCACGCTTACATCCAAATCACCGTAAGTGGTCATTGCCAATGTGCGCGGAATGGGCGTTGCTGTCATCACCAGCACATGTGGAGGCTGCACATTTTTTGCCCATAATTTTGCGCGTTGTGCCACACCAAATCGGTGTTGTTCATCAATTATCGCAATGCCAAGATTTTTAAAAATCACCTTGTCTTCCAGCAAAGCATGTGTGCCTATAACTATATGAATCGTACCCTCCGCAAGATTCGCCAGAATGTTCCTCCGCGCAACCGTTTTAGTGCTGCCCGTCAGCAATGCCACATTGATGCCAAGCGGTTGCAGCAATGGCGCAATGCTCTCCAAATGTTGCGAAGCCAGTATCTCCGTTGGCGCCATCAGGCAAGCCTGAAAATTATTGTCTAAAGCTATCAGCATGGTGATGAGCGCCACCATAGTTTTACCACTGCCTACATCACCTTGCAGCAAACGATTCATCTGTTTGCTGCCAAGTGTATCGCGCCTTATTTCTTTCAGCACACGCTCTTGCGCACCCGTCAATTTAAAAGGCAAATGATGCTTGTAGAAATCGTGAAAATGCTTGCCCAATTCAGGAAAAAGATAACCCTTTGAACTGCCTAAGCGAATCACTTTTTGCTTATGAAGTTTGAGTTGTAATAAAAACAATTCTTCAAACTTTAAGCGGTGTTGCGCTGCTGCAAGCTGCGCTTCATTTTTTGGAAAATGAATGTTGAGCATTGCATCAAACCTGCTCATCAATTTATTGTTGCAAATAACATTTTCGGGCAAAAATTCAGGCAATTCTTCTTGCCTTATTTGTTCAATTAAAACCGCAGTAAGTTTCAAAATTCCTTTACTGTCCAAATATCTTTTGCGTAGCGTTTCGGTGGTGGAATAAACAGGTTGCAAGCCTTTTCCTTCCGTTTGAATTTCGCCTGTTATCAATTCAATTTCGGGATGTGTGATGTTGAATTTTCCGTTAAAAATCTGCGGCTTTCCAAACAACAGATAAGGAACATTCGCGCGGATATTCCGCTGCACCCAATCAATGCTTTGAAACCAAACCAACTCAATGTTGCCGCTCCCATCCGTAAAGTTTGCCACCAACCGCCTGCCGCGTTGCTGACCCAAAACCTTCAAGCCCGTAATGCTTCCTTTCAACTGTATGTATTGCGAATGCTCATTTATCTCGCTTATTTTTTGAACCTGCGAACGGTCAATATACCTGAACGGAAAATAATACAGCAGGTCGCTACAAGTATGAATGTTCAATTGCTTGCGCAACATTTCACCTCTCTGCGGACCAACTCCTTTTAAATACTCTATGGGCGATTGAAGAATGATAACTGAAAATTTTCGGGGCGAAAAATAAGCGGTACGTTTTTGAATAGGGGAATTTATTTTGTGGCGGCATGGAAGCGAAATTCATAAACGCTTCTGTAAAAAATGAAAAACTTTATTTTGGTTTGTATTATGAAAACTATCACATTCTCTTCTACGGATAAAAAAATGAATTTGCTTGTGCAGGTAGCAAAAGAAATGGGCATAACAGCAAAGCCGCACAAAAAGATCACCGATGAAGAGATGGCATTGCCGGGAGCAAAAGCTACTAAAGCGCAATTGGAAGAATGGCTGGCGGAGGATGACGGGGAAGGCGGATATACTTCGCAGCAAATGCGTGAAAGATTAAGAAAGAGAACTGCCAAAAAACAAGTTGCGTAATGGAAGTTATTTACAAGACGCGCGCAGCAAAAGCAATTGATAAAGTTGTTGATTGGCTTGATGCTCAAAACACGGAAGGCAGTGGCGTAAACTGGTTTGAAAGGCTTGATGATAAAATTCAAAAACTTGCTCATTCAAAAGTCAAACTTGCTGTTTGTAAAAATCCCTTGCTTGCCAGATTCAGCTACCGTTGCTTCACTTACAACAATTGGATTGTAGCTTACCGTATTACGGCTAAGCATTTTGAAGTGTGCCGCTTTATCTGGGGCGCGAAGTTGAATTACTGAAACCGCATGGATTATTTCATTGTCAGAGTATTGTCATATTTCGCTTCCCTGCTTTCGGGTATGTAAATAAGGTTTTACCTTAGCTGCAAATACCTTTAATGATGAAACACGCTTGCCTTTTTCGCAGCATTTTTGTTGCCGCATTTTTATTGACGACTATTTGCGCAAAAGCGCAGTGGGTGAGTATTCCCGATACAAATTTTGCAAAAGCCATCTCACCTTATCTTGCTTTTCCATGCGTGGTTAAATATAGTGCAAATGACTACCGATTGGATACGACCTGCGCAGAGTTGTTTACTGAAAAATCTCACTTGTATATTAACGGAAGCGGCATAAAAAATTTAGATGGCATACAATACTTTAAGGATATTAAGCAATTTGGCGTTAATAATAATTTGATAGACAGCTTTCCTAAGTTGTCAGACAGTTTGATTTCACTGCGCTGTCAGAATAATCTTATTAAGAGTCTAATCTCTGTTCCCAAGCAACTGCGCGAACTATTCATTGCTGGCAATTTGTTGGATAGTGCTGATTTTTCGGATTTTCATGCGTTGCAAACTCTTTATGCAGAGAACAATTCAATGTCTTTTATTAAAGCATTTCCACCCAATGCAGTTTTTATTACGCTATACAACAATTTGCTGAAAAGTATTCCGCCATTTACAGCGGCTATCAGGGATATTCAACTCGACTATAATTTGTTAGACAGCTTACCTGCCTTACCGCTAAATTTACGGGGCATTGGTTGTGGTTTCAACAGGTTTAAGAAAACGCCTGTTTTTCATGAAAATGTTACCTACATAAGTTTCGACCATAATGAACTGACCGAAATACCTAATCTTCCAAATTATTTGTCTGACTTGATAATAAATGGAAATCTCGATTTACAATGCTTACCTCAATTGGGAGCAGTAGAAAGATTTAATTTCGACAGCACATCTATATTATGCTTGCCCAATTATCCAACCCAAAACATTTACTCTTTTCCTTCGTTAGATTCAATTCCTGTTTGTTTAGCAGCGAATCCAAACGGTTGCCAAAATATTTACAGGATTTCAGGTAATGTTTTTTCCGATAACATTCCCGATTGCTCAATTGACATTTCGGAGCAAGGAGTTAAAGCCAAAGTTTTTTTGTATAATGACGGTATTCTAAAAAAGCAGATTTTTTCAGATGAAAGTGGTGCTTATTCCTTTTATACAGAGTTAGACAGCTTTCAAATATTTATTGACACAACAGATTTGCCTTATCAAGTTGCCTGCCCTTCATCATTTTTTCACACTTCTATTCTTACTTCTCAAGATTCCATTGACACCGACAAAGACTTTGGTTTGCGCTGCAAACAAGGTTTCGATTTAGGCGTTCATTCAGCAGTGCGCGACAGCGGCATTTTATTTCCCGCCCAAAAAGCAGGCATAAAAATAACGGCAGGCGATTTATCACGGCTTTACGGCTTAAACTGTGCGGGAGGCATAAGCGGCACAGTGAGCATTACTTATTCAGGCACAGCAACTTTTGCAGGAGTAAGACCAAATGCGCTCACACCAATGGTTTCGGGTAAAACACTTACTTACGACATTGCAGATTTTGGAGCAATAAATATGCAAACCGCTTTCGGCTTGCGTTTTCTTGTTGATTCCTTTGCGCAAATCGGGCAGCAGCTTTGTTTAGATATTACAGTTATGCCAACAGCAGGTGATAATAATGTAAGCAACAACACCGCCACTTACTGCTTCCCAATTGTAAACAGCTACGACCCCAACATGAAAGAAGTAAGCCCCGTAAATAATATCGCGCCTGATGAAGATTGGCTTACTTACACTATTCACTTTCAAAACATGGGTACTGCGCCCGCCATTCACATTTATGTAATGGATACTTTGGATAGCAACTTAGATGAAAGCAGTATTCAAATTCTCGGCAACAGCCATCGTATGCTCACGGAAATCAAAGGCAACATTGCGCGTTTCAATTTCCCTAACATCAACTTAGTTAATAGTATTACAGACAAAGAATTGAGCAAAGGCTGGCTGCAATACAAAATCAAGAAGAAAGCGGCTTTACCATTAGGAACACAAATCAAAAACACCGCAAGCATTTACTTCGACTTCAACGCGCCTGTGGTAACGAATACGGTAATGAATACGGTTGCGCAGCCTTCGGCTGTTGCTCCCCTCTCCTTCGGAGAGGGGCTGGGGGTGAGGTTGTTCCCGAACCCGACAAACGATGTGGTGTATATTGATTTTGGAAAAGAGATTGTTGATGCAGAGGTTGCTTTATACAATATGCAAGGCAGTTTATTAAACGTTACTGACTTCAAAAACCTGCAAGGTTTGGCAGCCATTTCATTAAGTGCGTTGCCTGCGGGCGTTTACGTTTTGGAGGTGGCTGTTGCAGAGGGGCAGGGGGTGAGGTTGGAAAGAAAAAGAGTGGTAAAAATGTGAGATTGGCTATCTTTGAGCATAAACAATTTTGATGCCTACCATTTTATTGCTTTACGGATGGAGAGTATTCTTCTATGCCAACGAAAATAATGAACCTGCGCACGTGCATATTCAAAAAGGAGAGTGTGAAGGTAAATATTGGTTGGATGCCGAATTGTTTGAAGTCAGGGAAGCATTTACCTTTGGTATGTCGCCAAGAGATAAGCGCGAGGTCAGGAAAATAATTTTTGAACATTTCGATTATATTATTGAGCAATGGAAACAATATCACGGGAACAGATAATAACAGTAAGCGCAGACAGCGTAAAAGCCGAAGACGCTTTTTTAATCATTAAATATAATGGTAAGGATTACCGTTTTGCGTGGTCATCGCTTTCTGAAAAACTGGCAAAAGCAACCTTGCAGCAAAGGGCGAATTTTACTGTTTCGCCATCGGGCTACGGAATACACTGGCATGAACTGGATGAAGACATTTCTGTTTGTGCGTTGTTGCAAACACTTCATTAAGCACATTGTATTTATTAAGATTTAAAACTCCAATCTGCAAAAAACAGGGCAATGGTCGCTATGCCTTGCATCCTGAAACATTCGCGCTTCCGCAATATTATCTTTTAAATTATCAGTTACCGCAACGTAATCAATACGCCAGCCTTTGTTATTGTTTCTGGCATTTGCGCGAAAGCTCCACCAACTGTATTGGTCGCGCGCATCGGGATGTTTAAAGCGGAATGAATCCGTAAATCCGGTGGTAAAATATTGCTCCATCCACGCTCGCTCTTCGGGTTTAAAACCCGAAGCATCTTTATTGCTTACCGGGTTATGAATATCAATTTCTCGATGGCAAATATTGTAATCTCCCGCCACGATAATTTTGCTGCGCGTTTTTCTTAGCTCATGTATGTAAACAAAAAAATCATCCAAGTATTTCATCTTCACGTCCTGTCTTTCATCGCCTGTTGTACCGCTCGGAAAATACGCGCTCATAATGCTCACATCACCAATATCAATGCGGATATTTCTTCCTTCATCATCATAATTTTTAATGCCGATTCCCTTTTCAATTTTATCTGCTTTCAGTTTTGAAAATATTGCCACACCGCTGTAACCTTTTTTCACCGCAGGAAAAATATGACACTCATAACCCAATGCCGTAAATGGCGCGGGATTAAAATCGCCTTCACTCACTTTTATTTCCTGAATACAAACCACATCGGCATTTACAGTTTTCAGCCATTGGCTCAAACCTTTGGTTTCCGCAGAGCGAATACCATTCACATTATACGATAGAACAGAAATATTTTCCATGCTGAATTTTGGCGGTGAATATGCTTTGAATTTCAGGCACAAGCAAAACGCCCAGCAGCCGTATTTGCATAATCGTATAATTCATTTAGGTTTGCCCGCTTTTGATTTTTTTGTACAAAAATTTTAACAAAACATGACTAAGGGATTTTGGGTTGCATTGGCAACATTTGTATCGTTTTCGGCTATTGCGCAAAATGCGAAAATTTCAGGAAAAGTAGCGGACGATAAAGGTGAAGGTTTGATTGAGGCGATTGTATCAATTGACATAAGCAAAGGCTGGGCAACCACAACAGACTTTGACGGCAATTACGAATTGAGTGTTCCCTCAGGAACTCATTCTGTGTTATTCAAATATGTAGGTAAGGAAGAAAAGCGCGTAAAAATTACGGTTGCAGAAAATGAAAAGAAAACATTGAATGTAACCTTGATTGAGCGCGAGCAGTTGATGGATGTGGTGGTGGTAACGGGCAGTAAGTACGAAAAGAAAATGAGCGAGGAAACCGTTTCGATGGATGTTTTGAAAAGCGACTTGCTTAAAAACAACAACTTAAATTCATTAGATGCAGGTATGAACCGCGTTCCGGGTGTAACGGTGGTTGACGGACAGGCAAATATTCGCGGTGGCGCGGGTTGGAGCTATGGCGCAGGAAGCCGCGTTGCAATTTTGTATGATGGAATGCCGATTATGAGCGCGGATGCTGCCGATGCAAAATGGAGTGCCATTCCGGTGGAAAATTTAGAACAGGTTGAAATCATAAAAGGCGCGGCTTCTGCGTTGTATGGTTCGTCTGCATTGAATGGGATTATCAATGCTCGCTCTGCGGTTCCTACCGATGTTCCATATACTCGTTTACAAATGTCGGCAGGCTTGTATGAAGGACCAAAACCCAATTCATCGCTCGGCAAAGCATGGGACAGCAAAACACACGCTTTCGGAAATTTCAACTTTGCCGACAGGCGCAAACTTGGGCAGGTTGATCTTGTAACAGGTGTTGCTTATGACGGCAATAAAGGCTATCTCGATTCAAGCGATGGAAGCTGGGTGCGCGCCAATGTGAAAATCCGCTGGCGTGTTAAGCAGGTTGAAGGTTTGAATATGGGTATAAATGTTACTGCTTATCACAGTTGGGGAAAAACATTTTTTATCTGGCAAGGCATTGATTCTTTGGGCTACAAGCCGCTACCAAATTCGGTTAGCGTTTACAGAACTTACCGCGCCACCATTGATCCTTTCATCAATTACTACGACAAAAAAGACAACCATTTTTCTTTGCGCGGAAGAATTTTTACTGCGCCAAACTATAACAACA
>CAZSEG010000042.1:0-3697 GCA_964605875.1 uncultured Chitinophagaceae bacterium | reverse complement strand
GAGTTTCAATATTCCCGTCCGTTCTTTAAAAGCAAAAAGAATTTCAACATGAACATGGTTGCGGGCGCGATTGGAACTTATGACCAGGTTAAAAGCCCCGATGGCGCAACAGGTTCATTGTTTGGAAATAAAGTAGGTTACAGCGCAGCGGTTTATGCTCAGTTGGATATGAAGATTGTGAAAACGCTCAACCTAACTTTTGGCGCGCGTTGGGAATACTTCCAGATTGAAGACCAAAACAGTTTGAAAGATTTGCCTTATCCGGTGTTCCGCGTTGGCGCAAACTATCAGGCGGCAGAAGCAACTTTTTTGCGTGCATCTTTCGGGCAGGGATTCCGCTATCCGACCATTGCCGAAAAATATATCAGAACAAGTGTTGGCGCAATCGGTATTTACCCGAATCCCCGTGTTGAACCCGAAAAAGGTTACAGCGCGGAAGTTGGCGTTAAGCAAGGTTTCAAGTTTGGCAAATGGATGGGTTTTGCGGATGCCGCTGTGTTCTATAACGGCTACAACAATATGATGGAATTTACCTTCGGGCAGTTTGGTCCTCAATCAAGCTGGCAGGATATTGGACAGTTGTTAGGCTTAGGGTTCTCATCGCAGAACATCGGTAATATAAGAATTGTAGGAACAGAAATTCTGGGCGCGATTTCGGGCAACATCAATAAAGATTTGAGCATGAACTTTATTTTCGGCTACACATTTATTGACCCGAAAGTGCAGGGCAATTCGTGGGATAAAGACACGCTTAAACTGTATAATGTTGATGGCATAAGAACCATAACGATAGGCAGGGAAGATTCATCGCTTGTAAATACACAATCGTATGCAGCAACTTCTTCATCCAAAACCAATATTCTTAAATACAGAAACCGCCACACATTGAGGTTGGATTACACCATTGCATGGAAAGTTTTAGAGTTTAATGCCAACCTCCAGTTCAACAGCTATGTTGAGAATATTGACTACGCATTCATGAGTGGGTTGTTTACAAGTTTTGAGCCGAGTTTTAAAGCACAGTCATTCTCCGGTTTATATGAATACAGAAAACGGCAGGAAGCGAAAAAAGTTAAGGGAGATATGATTCTGAACGCTACTTTCGCTTGGAACGTAACGCCCAAAATTAAACTTGGATTCCTCATCAAAAACCTGTTGAACTGGGAATATGTTACCCGCCCCGGCTATTATGCCGAGCCGAGAAATTACACGATGCAATTTGCTTACCAATTCTAAACATCAAAATAGCTGAAACATGAAATTGATTAAAAAACTTACCGCAGCCTTCGCAGTTGTTTTTATTACAACGCAGTTTTCCTGCAACAAACCCGATGCGGCTTCTATAATTGTGGGCGAATACACTTATTCGTATGCAACAAAATTTATCAAATACAATTACAAAATTGTTGCAGACACTTTGCAGCTTTCCAACCCGCAGCAGACATTTTTTAGTCCGCCTTTTCCCGCTGTTGAGATTACTAAAAATACTATTCAGCAAGTTACTTTCAAACAAAATGTTCCGAACGAAACTGTAACTTTCAATAAAGTAAATTTGTTCTTGGATGCAGGCGGAACGTTATTGAAAGGAGAAGTTGAAAACAATAAATTTATAGACGGAAGATTTGCCGGCTATGTTTTCTATTACGACATTTACGATACGCTAAATAAGCAAGTAACCAGAGTAAGCGGTATAGACACTAAGCGATAAGCGGTTGCCTACGCCAGCAACGCCTTCACAATATCCGCCACCATTTTATTATCGGCTTTGCCTGCAAATGCTTTGGAGGCTGCGCCCATCACCTTGCCCATTTCTTTTTGCGAGGTAACGCCCAGTTCGGTAATGATTTTTTGGATGCCTGCGCGCACTTCATCTTCACTCAACATGGCAGGCAGGTATTTTTCAATCACCGCAACTTCTTCTTTTTCTTTGGCAGCAAGTTCCGCACGATTTTCTCTTTCAAAAATCTCGATGCTTTCCCTGCGTTGCTTCACCATTTTTTGCAGAATGGCAGCTTCTTTTTCTTCGGTTATCACACCCGTAGAACCCTTTTCGGTCTTAGCCAAAAGTATCGCAGCTTTTATCGCGCGAATGCCGCGCAAGCCTGCTTCATCTTTTGCTAACATGGCAGCTTTTAAATCGCTGTTTATTTTTTCTTCTAAACTCATAACGCGAATCTATAATAATTTATGCACTTAAAACCACATAGAAACATAGTTGAGGGGTGAGAGTTGGGAGTTGGGAGGTTGTTTGCGTAAGCAAATACTCTGTGTTCTCCGTGTACTCTGTGTGCAATCAAAGTTTACATAGCCAAAACAAGTTTTGGACATAGCCCGCTATCGGAATCAACTATGTTTCTATGTGGTTTAAAGGTTGTTTTAATCCATAACAAAAAAAGGCTGCCTCAAACGAAGCAGCCTTTTTTGTTATTCAATCAAGTTCGTTTAGCGAACTACATTGAATTTGTATGAAGATACTTTCGCATCGCTTTTCACGCGGGCGATGTATAAACCGCCTTGCAAATCGCGAATATCAACTGACTTAGCATATTGTTCATTGCTGAAAGTTGAGTTGATTACATTTTTCACAACGCGACCGTTCAAATCTAAAATGTCAATAGAAACATTGCTGGTTTCTTTAACATCAAATGTTACAAACAAATCGGTTGAAGCCGGATTCGGATACATTTTCAATCCCAATTCAGCATTTACATCTGCAATGCTTGTTTCAACAATCTTAGCCAGTTCAACAACTGTTGGCGTTGGACCGCCATTGTCAATCACAACAAACAAACCGAAACCTTTACCGTTTTGGTTAGCCGAAGTAGAATCCATGAAACCTGATGCAAATGCAACAACAGCTTTGTTGGTGATTGCGGTAGCTTGCGCGGCAGAAATAAGATGACGGGAAACAATAGATGTATTAGCTGAATCTTTTACCTGTAATTCCTGATTAGCGAAAATACTTGCCGGAAGTGGCGGAGCGATATATGAAGGAGTGTAACTTCCATAGCCCAGATTATTCACCATTGTTTGATTAGTAGCAGCTACAACCACGTCCACATAAGGCGCATCGGTAACGCCATGGAACACAAGAATTTCAGTGTTGCCCGATGTAGCTGCGGTGTATTTTGCAGGTGAAAAGCTATACAAGTTCAAAGCGGTAGAAAGACCATCGGGGTTAGCTTTGAATTGAGCCGGATTAACAACACCATTCACAAAAATCACTCTGTTTTCGCCTGCGGAAAATTGTGTTGCAGGGAAAGTAACCGTAGGTGCAGCACCATTATTTGCAGCAAGACCGATAGCATAATCAAAATCGGCAATGAAAGAACTTGATTGGAAACCGCCTCGGAAGTTCAACAGCAAAGGAATTTTATCACCGCTTACAAAAGCCGCAACAGACGTAGCAAGCGCAGGGTCGGCAGCGTTGTGAACGATTTGAACAACACCCGCAACAACCTCAACAGGAAGTTCAACAACAACACCCGTAGGCAAAGCAGCGAACAAACCAAAAGAAGGCAAATCGGCAGCGATACTTGTTTTCTCAAAACCCGAAGAGAAAATCAATGCCGGAACACCGCCCAAGCCGCCAACTAAATTACCGTTGAATTTGCGATCCAATGGCGCGGCAGATGCTGCAGTTCCTTGAGGAGCAAGCCAAAAACGCAATGGTTTAGCTTTGATAGTTGCATCGGCA
>CAZSEG010000041.1:10178-22062 GCA_964605875.1 uncultured Chitinophagaceae bacterium | reverse complement strand
GAAGAGGCTGTAACCCTGAGCGTAGTCGAAGGGTTATTTTCCGAAGAGGTCTATTTGCGCAGCAAAAATTAAATCATAAACAGCAGTGAAAATTCTGATTATTGGTGTAGGAAATATGGGCGCAACATATTTGCGTTGTTTGTTGAGTTCGCATTTTACACAAGCCGAAAATTTATTGTTGCTTGATTCAAAACCCGCGCAGCTAAACGATTTCAAAGGTGTGCTTGCCGAAAATATTTTGAATGCTGCGAACAAAAAAATTGCAGAAGCAGACATTATTTTATTGGCAGTAAAGCCACAGGATTTTATTGAATTAAGCAAAACAATTCAACCTTTTTTGCACAAAGAACAAATTGTACTTTCCATAATGGCGGGCGTTACAATTGCAAGTATTGCCGAGTTATTGGGCAGCGAAAAAATTGTACGCGCCATGCCAAATTTACCCGCACAAGTCGGTATGGGCATGACGATTTTTACATCAAGCAATTCACTTGATAAAAAAGAACTTTTCATCATTCAGAATTTGTTGAATACAACAGGCAAAACAATTTATGTGGAAGATGAAAACATGATTGATGCAGCCACTGCTGTTTCGGGCAGTGGACCTGCTTATGTTTTTTATTTTATGAATGCCATGATTGAAAAGGCAATAGCTTTTGGATTCAGCAAAGCAGAGGCTGAGCTGATGGTTAATCAAACATTTATGGGAGCAGTTCACCTGCAAAGCAGAAACGATGCGTCATGCGAAGAATGGATAGCAAAAGTTGCTTCAAAAGGCGGCACAACCGAAGCAGCGCTTGCTGTTTTCAATTCGGTTGAATTGAATAAAAATATTGCCGAAGGCTTGCAGGCGGCAAAAGACAGGGCGGTGGAATTGGGAAAGTAAACGCTCAAAGCATTAGACTATCTTTTCGTTTTGCAAGGGAAAAACAAAAGTAGAAACGCAAAAATTTTGCGTCTTTACTTTACACAATAAAAGCCCTCTTGCCCACCCAAAAATCTTTTTACATTCGCAAATCATTTAAACAAAAACAACCGAATGAATTAAACTAACAACAACATAAAATATTAGCGTTTCGCTTAAAATTTTCCTGCAACTGAAATCTACCAGATTAAAGTACCAAAGGAAAGTGAAAGTGGGAACGCCTGCGTTTAAGCGTGGGCTTTTCCTTTTTGCTTTGTGGTACGGGTTTCTGGTAGAACCTCAGTTGCAAGCAAGGGGAATAAGCCCACGCTTATTTTTTGTGCCGTATCAAAAACACTTTTCGTAACTATTAAATCAATAATCAATTCAAACAATGGAAAATCAATCAACATCAAAGCCGTGGTATAAGAAACCAATTTTTATTATTCCCGCAGCATTAATTGTGCTGTGGCTGATTATGCCGGAATATACCAAATACCGCATAATTGATTTTTTCAAAGGAGTGCTGACTTTTGTTTTTTGGGTAGGAGTTATTGGCGGTATTATTTGGCTAATCAGATATTTAGTCAAAAGGAGAAAAGCAAAAATTGCCGCTGAAAAACTAAGGTTACAACAACCTGAAATTGAGCTATGGAATAGTTTAGGCTCTACACAAGAAGAACGCGAAAAAGGTATAAAAAGCCTTTTTGATAAGAACAATACCGCGCTCACTTTTGGCACTCGGTGGGATTTTCAAGACAAGGAAACCAATAATTGGTGGTTTGTACAATTCAGAATCAGCAGAAATTTGGCGACAATGGAAAAAAGAGAACGAGAATTTTTAAGAACGGTATTTCTATTGCGCAATTCAGGCAAGTTGAGTGACGGTGCATGGGATTATTACCGCTTTGCTTTTATCAATGGAAATGGAAAAGCTTCTATTGATGATTATAATTATTCGATTTTTCAAAATACTGGCATAAAAGATAGAATCACTATGGTAAAATTCTATCAGGATCATTTTGATGCTTCCGTAGAAAGTGCTATGAACAAGTTATTGAAAGTAATAGAAACGGTCGGGCAAGCTCCTGATAATGATAATCTGAAACAGGTTAAAGAAATAAAAAACCGTATTCACGGAGGCGGTGCATGGCTTATGGATGAAGAAATGCAGGATACTGTATTTAACGGTAACGGCAGCTATCAACTTAATCTCGGGCATCTTGACGAAAGCGAAACAGTTTTGCACTATTCGGGCGAAGGCTCTTTAATCACCATCGCTCCCCCTGGTTCTGGTAAAACGCAGTGCTTCGTAATTCCCAATATGCTGAACTGGAAAGGTGCGGCTGTGGTGCTGGATATTAAAGGTGAAATTCATGCAGCAACAAGCAGATGGCGCGAAAAAAATGTAGGCAAAGTTTTCAGGTTCAGCCCGCTCGACCCCAACAACAGCAGCAGCTACAACCCACTCACTTTCGTGCGTAACGAACCCGATTTTATTTGGGAAGATTCACGCTTTTTAGCGGATATGATGATTGTGCCGTCAGGCGCGGCAGACCCGTTTTGGGAAAACATGGCGCGTGATGTTTTAACTGCCGCTATTGCATACATCACCTACACCAACGAGCCGCACGACCGCCCCATGTCAAAGGTTCTCGATATAATTTACGGCATCGGTTGGGATGAAATGATTGCTTCGCTGAAAACAAATTTGTCGGTATCAGCCATGCGCCAAACAGGGCACGCCCTCGGCAGCATGGAAAGCAAGCAGCGCGACAGCATTTTAAAAACCGCGCAAAGCAGCCTTAGCGCGTGGCAGGGCGAGCGCATCGCAAGAGTTACCAAAAAATCGGATTGGAGTCCGCTTGATTTGCGCAACGGCTCACCTACCATTTACATCTGCATCAATCCGAACGAAATCGAAAGCTATCTTTCGGTAATCAGGGTTTTCATTGCTCAACATATTCGGATGCTGACCACCGAACTGCCGCAAAGAGGAGCAAGCCCCGTGCTGTTTATGCTGGATGAGTTGCCACGCCTGAAAAAGATGCCGCCTGTGGATGAAGCGTTAAATATCGGGCGACAATATGGTATCAAGCTGTGGATGTTTGCGCAAAGCTACGGGCAACTGAAAGACGCTTACCCCGACCCCGAAGGCTTGTTGGGAAGCTGCGTAGTTCGCACTTTTATGAACCTGCCTTTGAATGATGAGCTTACAACAAAAATATCCGACCAACTCGGCTATCGCCACGATGCGCTCGGCAACAGCAAAGAAAAATTAGTAGAGCCGCTTGAACTCGCAGGACCAAACTACCGCGATTTGATTTTGGTGCTGGCAACCAACACCAAGCCTGCAAAAGTTCGGAAAAGGTTTGCGTATCAGGATGCGGAATTGAAAGCAAGAATGAACTAAATAAAAAAATAAAAGATGAGTTTACAAAACGAAATAGACAGGCAAAAAAGAGAAGAAATTGCATTGCAGCAACACATAGCGTCTTTGAAAAGTCAAGAATCGCAATTAAAAGAATCTCGCGCGCCCATAACCGACAACTCACGTGAAGCACAAATAAATGCTATTGCTGAACAAAGAGCATTGCTTGAAGCGAAGCTCAATGAAACTACTCAGATGCGGCAGGCAAATGAAATAGCATTGAATACTGCTGATAAGTTTAATGAAAATGAAAACAGGGGCGAAATTGATACTCAACAAGCCGCGCGGGATAAAATTGCAGATGAGCAATCAAGAAGGCAAGAAAATGTAAAAACATATAAAGAGGTTGCCGAGGATGGGTTTGAAAAAGCAATTGAAGGTAAAATAGACCCCATTACTGCTGCTGTTGTTGTTGGAGTAGCTGCGGCAAAAATCGGGAAAGATGTATATGATGATTTTAAAGAAAAAATAGCAGAAAAGTTTGACAAGGATGCAGCCAAAGAATGGGAAAAAGATGTAGCTCAAAAAGAAGCAGACATAAAGGATTCACAGAATAAGCAGTTAGAAGCGGTGAAGAAAAACGAGTTGATGTTAGAAGTTCAAAAAGAAGATGCCAAGAAATTTCCCGACAGCGAAAAGCAATTGAAAAATCTTGAACCGCTTGAAAAAATAATCAATGACGAAAAGAACAACATTGAAAACAGGTTCAACAATCAAATGCAGGAACTAAATAAAGAAAAAGAGGCATTCCAAAAAGCAATGGAAGCAACCAATGAGATAAAAGAACAAGCTGAACGCAATAAAGCAATAGAAAAGCAACGCCAAGAATTTGAAAGACAACGCGAGCTTGAAAGGCAAAGATAATTAGAGCGGAACAGAAACCATTGAAAGAACTAAAAAATTTAGCCTCGTTCAGTATTTTTCACTGCCCGCAGTATTGAATATGAATGCAATCAAAATACAAATGCCTATTCGTGCATTCGTGGCATTTCTTCTCTGCGCACTCCCCGCCTCTGCGTGATGATATGTTATTCCCGCTCCCACGCCCAAGCGGTGCGCATCATATCGTCTAAGGTGCGCGATGGATTCCAGCCTAACTGTTGTTTTGCTTTATCGTTATTGGCGTAGATAGAAACCACATCGCCTTCTCTGCGTGGTGCTTTTGTGTAGTTCAGTTTTATGCCCGAAACTCTTTCAAAAGATTCGATGGCTTCTAAAACAGTTACACCGTTTCCGGTGCCGAGATTGAATACTTCGCAGTTGGTTTTATTTTTTTCTGCAATAGAAAATTGCAAAGCTTTGGTGTGTGCATTGGCAATATCCATTACATGAATATAGTCGCGTACACAAGTGCCATCGCGGGTTGGGTAATCGGTGCCAAAAACACTGAATGATGAAAATTTACCCGCAGCAAAACCTGTGATGCGCGGCACTACGGCTGTTACAACTACGGTTGGATTTTCGCCAATCAAACCGCTTTCGTGTGCGCCTACCGGATTGAAATAACGCAGCAGAATGTATTTGCTTTCAGAAACTTTTGCCTGTGCCCGGATGATTTCTTCGCCAATTTGTTTGGTGTGTCCGTAAGGACTTTCGGCTTTTTGAAATTCGGTGGCTTCGGTTACGGGTAAATCGGTGCCGTTGCCATACACCGAGCAGGAAGATGAAAACACAAAATGCTTTACGCCAAATTCTTCGGTGAGTTTTATCAGGTTGGTGAGCGAAGTGAGGTTGTTGTGGTAATATTTCAAAGGTTTTTCAACCGATTCGGGAACGCTTTTAAAAGCTGCGAAATGAATGATGCCTGCGAAATTATTTTCTTCAAATACTTTTTTAACCGCATCATAATCGCACAAATCAATTTGATAATTGACGATGTTTTTGCCTGCAATTTTTGAAACCATTAAAATGGTTTCGGGTTGCGAATTGCTGCAATTGTCAATGCTTACAACTTCAAAACCATTTTCAACTAAATCAACAATTGTGTGTGACCCGATGTAGCCGCAGCCGCCTGTTACTAATATTTTTGATTGCATAATTTTTGATTCGGGGCGCAAAGAAAGAATTATTCACTTACGGGTTTATCCTTAATCTTATGCAGCTTTTTGGTGCCGTCATAGATGCTGAACTTTAGAAATTTACATTCAAGTTGTCCGTTGTACACAGTGATTTTGCGCGTGGGGCGCAAGCCGATATTTTTGATAGCTTCCATGTTTGAGCTGATGAGCCAGCAATCGAAGCCTTTATAATTTTGTTTGAATGTATCGCCCACGGCTTTGTAAAGCGCTTCTACATCGTCTTTATCCATGCGCTCGCCATAAGGCGGGTTCATCACCAGCACGGGGTTGCCTTTGATGGGTGGCGGCTCGGAGGTTAAGAAATCGGCACAGCGGATTTTTATCATGTCATCGGTTTTGGAACGCTTTACATTTTCTTTTGCCTTGCGTGCCACGTTAGGTGAAATTTCTATGCCGTACAGTGCAATATCTTCCGATGAAATTTTTTCTACTGATGCATCAAATATTTTTTGCCACAATTCTTGGTCGAAGCCGAGCAACTTGCGCCAGTTCATAAAGCCGAAATTTTCGCGGTGGTAGCCTGCGGGAATGTTTGCGGCAAACATGGCGGCTTCAATCAAAATAGTTGCCGAGCCGCACATAGGGTCGAGGAAAGTGCTTTTGCCGTTCCAGCCGGAAAGCTGCACCAAGCCTGCCGCCAGCACTTCGTTGATGGGGGCAAGATTTGTTTTGTCGCGGTAGCCGCGCTTGTGCAGCGAATCGCCCGAGCTATCTAAAGCAAGCGTGCATTTGTTGCCCGAAATGTGCAGGTGAATGCGCAACGCGGGATTATCTAAATCCACCGAAGGACGCCCGCCAAATTTTTCGCGAAACCTGTCCACAATGGCATCTTTTGTTTTTTGCGAAATGAATTGGGAGTGGTTGAAAATTTCGGTGTTCAACACGGTGTCTATGGCGAGGGTTTCATCTTTATCTATCAGCTTTTCCCACTCGATGGATTTAATTTTTTGGTACAAATCTTCTTCGTTGCTTACTTCAAAAGTGGCGTATTGAACGAGAACCCGAAGCGCGGTGCGCAGCATCAGGTTGGCTTTGTACATCACCCCGATGTTGCCGTCAAAACTTACTGCACGGGTATGCTTTTCTACATTTTCAGCGCCCAATTTTGTAAGCTCTGCGGCACATAATTCTTCTAAACCAAAAATGGTTTTTGCTACCATTTTAAAATTTACGGATGTATCGCCTGATATGGGAAACAGATTCATGCTGCAATGTTAAGCATAAAATGTGCGCTAAGGTTTTAAGTATTCATAAGTTGAGAGGTGGGAGGTGAGGGTTGAGAGTTTGTTTGCTGACGCAAACACTTTGTGTGAAAATTTTACATAGCAAAATATGTTTTGGACATAGCTAAGTAAAAAGAAATGTGGTTTCAATTTTATAGTTACAATATTACCGGCAACTAATCCATAACTCACGTAACACTATTATTCAATCAAACTTCTGAAATCTGAAATCACAAATAGGAAAGCAGTTTGCGATAGATATATTTGTAAAATGGGTTGGCTTACTTCATTATTTAGCGCAAAAGAAAAACTGCCTCCGCTGGAAAATTACAGTGGGTTAATGGTTGATTTTCATTCGCATTTAATTCCCGGAATTGATGATGGTGTAAAGACTTTAGATGAGTCGGTTGAAGTGGTGAAAGCATTGATACAATTAGGCTTTACAAAAATTATTACTACTCCGCATGTAATGACGGATGGCTATAACAACACCAACGAAATTCTGCTTACAGGAAGAGATGAAGTGCGCAAAGCATTACAAAAAGCAGGTATAGAAATTCCTTTTGAAGTATCGGCAGAATACTATGTTGATGAAACTTTATTGCCTAAAGTTAAAAGCAAAAGTCTTTTGACTTTAAAAGATAATTATGTGTTGATTGAGCTTTCGTACATGGCAGCGCCCATGAGCTTGACCACTTATATTTTTGAATTGAAAGCTGCGGGATACAAAGTAATTCTGGCGCATCCCGAACGCTATCCGTTTTATTACAGAAAAAATGTGGAGGCATATCAGGAAGTGCGCGAACTCGGAATTTATTTTCAAATGAATTTAGGTTCATTGGCAGGTGTGTATGGCAAAGGCGCACAACAGGCGGCAGAAATGCTGATTGATGCGAACATGATAGATTTTGTGGCAACCGATATTCACAACATGAAGTTGATTCCAAACTTTAAAAATGCGCTTGAATTGCCTTACGTTCGCAAAATTCTTGAATACGAATATTTACTGAATCGCCAATTACTTTAATATGCCATTTATAGAAACGGGCTTGCCCGATTTAAAAGTTTTTGAACCCAAAGTTTTTGCCGATGCGCGCGGTTATTTTTTTGAAGTTTTTAATCAAAATACATTTAGCGAAGCGGGAATAAGCAGCGTATTCGTTCAGGATAATGAATCTAAGTCAAACAGAGGCGTGGTGCGGGGTTTACACTATCAGCATGAGCCTTTTGCGCAGGCAAAATTAGTGCGTGTTGTAAAAGGAAAAGTGCTGGATGTGGTGTTGGATATTCGCAAAGGCTCGCCAACTTTTGGTAAGGTTTACGCTATTGAATTAACGGAAGCAAACAAACTGCAACTCTATATTCCAAGAGGTTTTGCGCATGGCTTTTCAGTGCTGGAAGACGAAACAATTTTTCAATACAAATGCGATAATTTTTATTCTAAAGAAAGCGAAGGCGGCATCAGCTACAACGACCCTTCATTAAATATTGATTGGAAGATTAACGATGCCGATGCTGTGGTTTCTGACAAAGACAAAATATTGCCTCTTTTCAAAGATTGTGTGAATCATTTTACTTTCTGATGAATTTATTAGTAACAGGAGCAAACGGGCAATTAGGCAGCGAAATTCGTTCGCTTGTAAATGATTTTCCTTCATTTAATTTTCTGTTTACTGATTCAACGGAATTAAATATCACAGACGAAATTGTTGTTCAGAAATTTTTTGCTGAAAATAAAATTGATGTGTGCATCAATTGCGCTGCATACACCGCAGTTGATAAAGCCGAAAGTGAAAAAGAGTTGGCTTTTTCAGTGAATGCAAAAGCAGTTGAATTTTTGGCAAAAGCCTGTACTGACAATGGTTCCAAGCTGATACATATTTCTACCGATTTTGTTTTTGACGGTACGATTGCAAGACCAATTTTAGAAACTGACACGCCAAATCCTTTGAGTGTTTATGGCGCAACAAAATTAGCAGGAGAGGAATTTGCTTTGCAATTTTCACCTGATGCAATTGTGCTTAGAACATCTTGGGTATATTCTTCATTCGGCAATAATTTTGTGAAAACAATTTTGCGTTTATGCAAAGAGAAGCCTGCATTAAATATCATCTATGACCAAGTTGGCACGCCAACTTATGCGCGTGATTTGGCGCAGGCAATTCTTCAAATAGTTGCAGATAAAAACAGCTTGGCACAAAAAGGAATTTTCAATTTTTCAAACGAAGGGGTTTGCAGTTGGTACGATTTTGCCATTGCCATCCGCAACCTTGCATCGCTTGAAACGCCAATATTTCCTATCGAAACACACCAATATCCTACGCCTGCAACACGACCGAAATATAGTGTATTGAATAAGCAGAAATTCAAAACTGCTTTCAATCAAAGCATTCCATACTGGCAGGATAGCTTGAAAGATTGTTTTGAAAAATTGAACTAAAAATTATTGCGCTTTTTTCCTTCTGAGAAAAAAATAACTGGAGTTGTTATTAGAAGATGGAGCAGTAAACTGAACGGGTTCCCAATTGTTTTCGCTTATCCATTTTAAAGCAGGCGAAGTGTTGTCGTAATCGCGCGACCACTTGCCGTATTGCGATGTTGAAGCCTCTGCAACAAGTTCTATTTTTTCATCTGTGCTTAATTCAATTTTGTAGCGCTCGCCCGAAATCAAATAATAGCGCAACACCGCATATTCATATTTTTCCTGTGCGGTTACAGTCAATGTGGCAATGGCAAAAAATGCAGTTACAAGAATTGATTTTATCATCATGCAATAATTTTCGTTTCGCAAAAGAAACAAAAGAACGGTTTTAGGGAATGGTTATTGCGATTTGGTTGTTTTAAAAACTAACAACTTTACACTTCAAAATCCCCGATTGAATTTTAATCTTGCAATCGTAAATCATATTCGTTCTATTTACGCGGTTTAAAAACAAAACAAAATGGCAGAAGCAATCACACTTGGAAGAATGACCGACACAATGGAGGAAGGCTTCCTTGCGGATATTACAATTAAAGTTGGCGATAAAATTAAGGTGGGCGACAGCATTGCCGAAGTGGAAACAGATAAGGCAACGCTGCCGTTGGAATCGTACTACGCGGGCGTGATTTTGCACGTTGCGGCAAAGAAAGGCGATTCGCTAAAAATTGGCGATTTAATTGCCATTGTAGGAAAAGAAGGTGAATCGTTTGAACATCTTTTGGCGGTGAAAAAAGAAGAAAAGCCTGTTGTTGTTGAATCGAAACAAACCGCAGCAGCAGCCGAAAAAGTTGAAGAAATTATTGTTGTTGCGCAAAGCGCAAGCGCAGACGGCAGAGTGAAAGCAAGCCCGTTGGCGAAAAAATTAGCTGCCGAAAAAGGCATTGACATCAACAATGTAAAAGGCAGTGGCGAAGAAGGCAGAATTGTAAAACGCGATATAGAAAATGCGAAAGCAGGTGGTGTTGCCAAATCTGCTTTTGTCGGGAAAGAATCTTCGCGCGAGGTGCGCGTTTCGCAAATGCGCAAAACAATTGCCAAGCGATTGAGCGAAAGCCTTTTCACCGCTCCGCATTTCTATTTAACCATTGATGTTGCGATGGATAAAGCCGTTGCCCTGCGCACCGAGTTGAATAATATTGCCGAAGTAAAAGTAAGTTTCAATGATTTTGTGATAAAAGCGGTGGCTCAATCGCTGCGCGAACATCCGAATGTAAACACTGCATGGTTGGGCGATTCCATTCGCTTTAATGAGCATGTGCATATCGGTATGGCTGTGGCTGTGGAAGAAGGTTTGGTTGTTCCCGTTATTCGTTTTGCCGATGGAAAAACGTTGCAGGAAATCGGCAGCGAAGCCCGCGATTTGGCTCAAAAAGCGACCTCCAAAAAATTACTGCCCGAAGATATGCAGGGCAGCACTTTCACCATTTCAAATTTGGGGATGTTTGGCATAGAAGAATTTACCGCCATTATCAATTCGCCCGATGCGTGCATACTTGCAGTTGGCGCAATCCGCGATGAAGTTGGCGTGGTAAACGGCAATATTCAGGCAGTGAAAAAAATGAAAGTAACACTCGGTTGCGACCACCGCGTTGTAGATGGCGCAACGGGCGCAAAATTCCTGCAAAGCGTAAGAAAATATTTGGAAGAGCCGCTGAGGTTGGTGTTGTAAATGATGGATAGTTTTTGCTTGGCTGAAATTAGAAATTAAAAGTCCTTTTAGCATCCCTAATATTAGGGATTGCCGAAGCCAAACCCTTTGATGTGATTTGCCGCAAATTTCAAAGTTATGATTTTGCGTATCTTTCTGCTCGTTCAGTTTTTTGTGTTAATCACATTTTCCGTAATGGCGCAAGCCCCACCCGCCATCAATTATCAGGCAATAGCTCGCAACGCATCGGGTCAGTTAATTGGCAACCAAAGCGTTAAAGTGCGCTACATTATTAAGGATGCGCTCACGGGCGGCAACACACTTTATCGCGAAACGCACAGCGTTACCACCAATCAGTTCGGTTTATTTACTGCGGCTATCGGCACAGGCGCGGTGGAATCGGGCGTGTTTGCCAACATCAATTGGGGCAATGGCGCAAAATATTTGCAGGTTGAAATTGACGTTGCGGGAGGAAATAATTATACCGACATGGGCACAACGCAGTTGGTCAGCGTGCCTTACGCGCTGTATGCCGAAAAAGCAGGAAACGTAAGCGCAACGGGCGCGACAGGCGCACAAGGCGAGAAGGGAAATACCGGAGCAACGGGTCAGAACGGACAAGACGGAGCAACAGGCGTAACGGGTGAAAAAGGCGACACAGGAGCGCAAGGAATAACAGGCACAACAGGACAAAAAGGTGATACGGGTGAAAAAGGAATTACAGGCGAAAAAGGTGACACGGGCGCGCAGGGCGTTACAGGAGCAAAAGGTGCAGACGGAACTTCGGTAGCAATACAAGGCAGCGTTGCCACCTCAACCGACCTTCCTCTTTCAGCCAATAATGGCGATGGATATATTACGCAGGATAACGGGCATTTGTGGGTTTGGGGTGGCAGCAGTTGGACAGATGTCGGAAATATACAAGGCGCAACGGGACAAAAAGGTGATACGGGCGCACAAGGCATCACAGGAACAACGGGACAAAAAGGTGATACAGGCGCACAAGGCATCACAGGAACAACGGGACAAAAAGGCGATACGGGCGCGCAAGGCATCACAGGAACAACGGGACAAAAAGGTGATACAGGCGCACAAGGCATTACAGGCACAACAGGACA
>CAZSEG010000041.1:3759-10078 GCA_964605875.1 uncultured Chitinophagaceae bacterium | reverse complement strand
CAACGGGACAAAAAGGTGATACAGGCGCACAAGGCATTACAGGCACAACAGGACAGAAAGGAGCAACAGGTTCAACAGGAGTAACAGGAAACACAGGCTTGAAAGGCGATACGGGCGCACAAGGCATCACAGGAATAACAGGGCAAAAAGGTGATACGGGCGCAGCAAGTCCCGCCCAAATGCTCTCGCTTTCGGGCGACACGCTTTTTATATCTGACGGCAACAGCGTTACGCTGCCCGCAGGTGGAAGCGGTGAAATTCAACGTTTCGGAAATGTGGTGCGCAATACCACCGACTTTGCCAACGATAATTTTGTTTTCGGCAGCACGAGCCTGAATGATATTGCAGGAACAGATGATAACGACCGCTTTTTCTTTAATAAATCGAAAGGCGCATTCAGGGCAGGTCGTGCAAACATCAAGGTATGGGATAATGACAGTGTGGGCATAGTTTCTTTTGCAGTTGGTTCAAACACTAAGGCATCGGGAAGCGTTTCTACTGCAATGGGGCAAAGCACAATTGCATCGGGAGCTAATTCTTTTGCCATGGGGCGTTCTGTTACAGCACCTTCTTTTGCAGAAATAGCAATAGGCATAAACAATACACCATATACTTTTAACAGCGCGGGCGGCTGGAACAACAACGACCGGCTCTTTTCCGTAGGAAACAGCAGCAGTGCCAATAGCCCCAGCAATGCGTTTACGATAATGAAAAGCGGCAACATTGCTGTCGGCAACATTACGCCAACGGCAAAGTTGCATGTGGACGGACAAGTGAAAATTACAGGAAACCATTCATCGGCTGCGCTCAATATTGAATCTACTACGGGTGCAGTGCTGCTGCCGCGCCTCACCACCGCCCAAAGAAATGCGCTTACTGCTGAAGAAGGCATGATGATTTACAATAAGGATATTCGTAAATTTCAGGGTTTTGCAGATGTGCCTTCTTTGGCTTTAACCATTCCCCCACCCCCGTCCTTTTCCCAGTGTGATATGTTTTATGTCATAAATGATGCCCCGTCTGACAGAATAGGGCAATCCTTTACGGCTGCAACTACCGGAAATATCAGCGCAATTACAATTTCAGAAATCGCCACTGTCGGCACTTTTAATCCATTAACAAGTCTGAATGATATAGGCGGACCGGATGCGGGAACATTGGAAATTTTGCAGGGTGATGACATCAACGGCAGCGTGTTGTATTCACAGCCCATTACTTATGCTTTTTGTCTTGCAGGTTGCGAACAGACATTTACGCTGAACACCCCTTTCCCAATAAACACCGGCACATCTTATACGTTCCGATTTTCTGCATCCCTGACGGGAGCAATCCAAATACGGATATTTGGCAGTGCCTGCAATAATTACTCCGGTGGACAGGCATATCCATTAGGCGGTGATATTATGTTAAAACTGTTTACACAGCAAAGTTCTTGGGTGGATTTGCATTGATAGTTGCGGGTTACGATAAATTTTCTCTGCGGCTTTGCTTTGTGTCAGCAAACGCTCTGTGTGCAGTCAAAAAAGAGAAGGCTTTACATAGCCCAAACAAGTTTAACATAGCCCGCTTCGGAATCAACTATGTTTCTATTCCGCTTTGCGAAACAAGCCGTGGTTTAATAAAGTATTGGGTTGTCTCTGGTAAATATAGCGTTCCATTTCTTCCAAACAAAAAAAACCGCTCCATTTCGGGAGCGGCTCTGAACAAGTACACCAAATACTATTTCTTTTAGAACCGCAGTTTTGCTGCCGGACCGGGATTTTCGCCAACGCCTAAATCTAATTTCAGTTTATATTTCGGCTTGCGGGTTTTAATGTCGTGAACACATTTTATGCCCAACGCTCCGAACACAACGGAAGCTGCGGTGAAACCCGCGCCTATGCCAATCAATGCTTTGCCCGTTTTGTCCCAACGCTCGGCATATTGTTGTTTTTGCTCTTTGGTGAAGTGCGCAGAATAGTCGGGCGTTTTATTCGCTTTTACGATTCCGCCCGCCAAACAGCCAATGCCAACCGCACCGAAAACGCCCGATTCAATCAAGAAAAATTTTGCGTTCGTTTCTAATCTTTCGATGTTGCGCAACTTAACCGCAGTGGGCGTTTTGTAGCGACTTTCAATTTCCTGCGCTTTGAGTGAAACAAATTCAAAGTTTAAGAGTATAAGTAAGAGAATTAAAATGCTTTTCATAATGCTGACCATGTTGTGATGTCTGCAATATGAACCCAAAACCGTGCCAAGTCAAGGGCATCAGACTGTTTTTTGTAAAATGGTGTGATTTTTCAATCCGCAAATGAGTTCATTCCCATTTATCGCGGTCGCCTAAATCCAATGCTTCTGTATTATGCGGACGGCTGAAAATTTCGCCTTCCTCATTTTGTCTGCCGAGTGTCCAATGGTCAGTGAGCGAAGTTTCAATCCACAAACTTTGCGACTTGCGGAATATCTGCACATTCAAACCGAACCGTTTTTGAAATTCCTGCTCTAATGCAGCCACTGTTTTTGAAGCATTTACTTCGATATTTGCCGCCTTGTTGCCGTTCATCAGCACACCGATGGAACTGCCCGCAGAAACCACATCGCTTTTGGGCGAAGGCTTGCCCGCCTTATGGCTGTGTCTGAAAAATTCCAGTTTCAAAAAAGGATATGCTGCATGAAACTCATTTTGAATTTCGCGAATTGTTTTTTCACCCGATATGTATAACATCATGTTGCAATGATTTACGTTCAATGATTATTGGAAAGAATTTTCCGAAATGCAAAAGTGCAACCTTAGACGCGCTGCAAAACATGATTTGTGTCAGTCGTTGCAAAGACTTTCTTCATTCATTTGCAGTTTGCGCCTGCGCTGTTGGGAATGGCAACCTGCGGGCTGATGTACGGAATATCCAGATTTAAACCGCGCAACACCAACAGCACACCCATTACAATCAACACCACAGGAATTGCTTTTTGAAAAATTCTCATGGTTTTAAATCCCGCAGCATTGGCATACATTGTGAATAATATCAGCAACGGCACAGTTCCCAACCCAAAGAAAAACATAAAACCTGTGGCATACACCACACTGAAAGTTGCCAGCGCGCCCGCCAGCGCGGCATACACCAAACCGCAAGGCAGCAAGCCGTTCAGCAAGCCGATAAACAAAAAAGAAGACAATGTTTTTTGCCGGATAAAACGACTGAATTTTGTTTTAATCCATCCTGTAAGTTTTGAAAAAACGCCAACCGAAAAATTACTAAAGTAATTGCCCGAAAACAGCACAAACAAAATCATCAAAACTCCGATGGCAACCGACAACCATTGCTGAACACCCAACAACAAAAAGCCCGCGCCAAAAGTGCCGATAAGCGCGCCAAGCAAAGTGTAGGAAAGAATTTTGCCGATGTGATAAAGCGTGTATCTCAGCAGTTTTTCCCGGGCATTAAATTGATGCACGGGCAACGCCATAGCAATGGGACCACACATACCAACGCAATGCACACTGCCCAGCAAGCCAAGCAAAAAAGCGGGAACAAAAAATTCAAGTATGCTTGCAGGCATAATTATTCAAGGAGCAAAAATCAGAAAACTATTTAGCAGAAAAAACTAAATCAATCATCCGGCACTCCTGCTGCGAACTGATTCGTAAACAATCTGAATGATACAAACACCCATCAAAAGTATGGATAACATTCTTGCCAGATTTTTGAAAGAAATCTCAAATCCGCTGTCAAATAACTTGCCTCCGAAATTCAGAGAAAGAACGAAGCAAATTATGAGTATTTCAATTTTTGCTATGGGATTTTTGTAGAAATCTTCAATGTGTTTTTTTGTAATCCTCATATCAATTATGTTAGTTTCTGAATTTAAACATTGTGCGTGTGCTTACGCTTCAAAACTGCTTTTTTTCTTTTTAAAAAACAGTTGATAGATTATTTGGAGATTAGCAAATCCGAGAATTGCCACAACTAAAATTTTACTAATGTTTTTAGATGTAATACCATCTTCAAAAACCCAATAGGTATTCCAATTGTAAGAAAACCATACGCAAGTCAGTATCAAAGTGATTATTTTTGTAATCGGGTTAGAAACATACGCCATTATTGCCTTCTTCATAATGTTTGTTTTTAAATTTGATAAAAACTATTGCTTCGCAAGTATAAAGATAAATCACGATAAATTTCTGCCTCAGTAGAATTAACCGACCTCTTAAATATCCCAATAATTTCACCCTTAATTGGCATTGCCGTTATATCTTCTATTTTCGCGCTTCCTCAATAATTTCAACTGAATGAAGAGTTACAAGCTAATCAATAACATCACCGGATGGGTGGTGCTTGCATTTGCAACAGCAGTATATTTTTTAACGGCAGAAAAAAGCGGCAGTTTTTGGGACTGTGGTGAGTTCGTTGCCGGATGCTTTAAGCTGCAAGTTGCCCATCCACCGGGTGCGCCTTTCTTCTTAATCATCGGCAGAATATTTACGCTCTTCGCAATGGGCGATGTGTCAAAAGTTGCCATGTGGGTAAACTTTATGAGCGGCTTGGCAACGGCAGCTTCCATCCTATTTGCATACTGGAGCGTAACCATGCTTATCGGCAGAGTCGCTTTTAAAGACAATCAATACACCACAGGAAAAATCATTGCCGTTGTGGGCAGCGGCTTGATAGCGGCAGCTTGCGGAACATTCTTGGATTCGCTTTGGTTCAGCGCGGTGGAAGGCGAGGTTTACGCGCTTTCGCAATTCTTTTGGAGTTTTATTGTGTGGGCAATTTTGAAGTGGGACGAAGCCGCCAAAGAAGGCGATGTGTATGCAGACCACTGGCTCGTGCTGATTGCTTACATGACGGGGCTTTCCATTGGTGTGCATTTGTTGAGTTTGCTTGCGTTGCCGTTTGCCGCGTTGGTTTATTATTACAGAAGACACAAACCAAGTCTGAAAGGATTTTTGCTTGCCGGCATCATCGGTTTTGTGCTGATTGGCATTGCGATGAAGTTTGTAATTTCCTACACGCAGGCTTTCATGGCGGGCTTCGACAAACTGTTTGTGAACTCTCTCGGCTTTCCGTTCAACAGCGGTGTGGCATTCTTTTTTGTGTTGCTGGTTTCATTGCTTGCGGGCGGCATCTGGTACACGCACAAGCGCGGTTGGCGGCTGGCGAACATTGCTGTTTTATCGCTGGCGTTCATGTATATCGGCTATTCAAGTTATCTGATGGTTCCCATTCGCAGCATTGCAAATCCGCCAATAAACATGAATCGCCCCACCGACCCGTTCAGCCTGAAAAGCTATGTGGACAGGGAGCAATATGGTGATCGTCCGTTGGTTTACGGACCTGCTTACAATTCTACAAGCGCGGACATTGTTGATATGAAAAAATTAGGTGAGCGTTTCTATAAAGATGAAAACACACACAGCTATAAATATGTTGGCGATAAAATTGATTACGAGTTCCGCGATGATGTGATGATGCCTTTTCCGCGTCTTGGTTTTTGGCAGGAAGAAGGAAAAATCAGCGCGTACCGTCAGGTGTTGAATCCCGAGCATGATGTGATTGATTTGGCAAGCAGAAATGTGGTTCAAACCTTTGCGCCCGGTCAGTTGGATAAGGCAAATGAATATGCCAAACTGATGAATGAAAAAGGCAACGGACGTTACGAAGTGCGCGACCACATTACGTTTGGCGACAACCTTCGTTTCTTCTTTCAATACCAGGTCGGCTATATGTATTTCCGCTACCTGATGTGGAATTTTACGGGCAGACAAAACGATATTCAAGGCACGGTTTTCAATGATGATGGCGGTTGGGTTAGCGGTATTCCTTTCATTGATAATAATTTGAAAATTTGGGGTGCGCCAAACTGGCCTCAAGACAATTTACCGAAAGCGTTGGCAAACAACAAAGCGCACAACAAGTTTTACATGATACCTTTCCTGCTCGGCATCATCGGTTTGGTTTATACTTACCTTAAAGATGATAAAGCATTTTGGTTGGTGCTGGCGTTGTTTGTGGTGAGCGGATTATTTCAAATTATTTATCAAAACGAGCCGCCAATTGAGCCGCGCGAAAGAGATTATGCGCAGGCAGGTTCCTTCCTCACATTCTGTTTTTGGATTGGCTACGGTGTGTTTGCGCTGTTTGAATTATTGAAAAAGAAATTGGGAGAAGTGCCATCGGCAGGCATTGCTTTGGCATTGTGCGTGAGCGCACCTTTGCTGATGGGTTCGCAAGGTTGGGACGACCACAACCGCAGCGGCAGAACAACCGCCCGCGATTTTGCGGTTTGCTATTTGGAAAGTTGCGCACCGAATGCAGTAATTTTTACGCAAGGCGATAAC
>CAZSEG010000041.1:274-3749 GCA_964605875.1 uncultured Chitinophagaceae bacterium | reverse complement strand
TGCGCTACAAAATGAATAATGCCGCTCCGCTCAAAATCACTTTCACTGCCGAGCAGTTGGCTGCCAGCAACCGCGATATTGTGCGCTATGCCGCCAATCCGCAGATTCCTTCAAATGCTTCTTTGGATTTGAAGCGCGTGATGCAGTTCATCGCAAGCGAAGACCCGCGCAATAAAATCACTGCAGGAAATCGTGGCGAACTTGAACCCTATTTCCCTACAAGAAATTTCTTTTTGGATATTGATACCAACAAAGCGCGTGAGCTGAATATGTTGGAAGAAGGCGAGCCGGCAACAAGCAGAATGGAGTTTTCTATTCCTAAAAGCAATATGCTGAAAAACGATTTGCTTACGTTGGATATTGTTGCGAATAACATCATGGAACGCCCGATTTATTTTGCGGTGAGCGTTTCGCCCGATGCTTATTTAGGCTTGGAAAAATACTTTCAGTTGGAAGGTTTGACTTACCGCATTGCACCGCGCGTGAATGTTTCAAACAGTGCGTATAACGCACCTGTGCGCACCGATGCGATGTACACCAATATGATGACCAAATTCAAATTTGGCGGCATCGAAAGCAACCCGAATATTTATTTGGATGAAAACATCATGCGCATGACAGTGAATGTGCGCGGCAACTTCGGCAGATTGGCTGAATCTTTAATTGCAAAAGGCGAGAACCAAAAAGCAATTGAGGCTTTGGATTATTCATTGAAAATGATGCCGACAGACCGTGTGCCGTTGAATGTGTTTTCTTATCAGTATCCCGACATTTACTACCGCGCGGGCGCGAAAGACAAAGGCAAGAAAGTGATGGAAGAATTGCTGCAACAAAGCCGTGAATTTTTGAACTATTACAAGTCGGTTTACCGCCATGTTTTGGCGCAAGCGCGTAGAAGTGGCGATGCGCAATATTTGCAACAATTACAGCAAGGTTCATTTACGGAAAACAGAAACGTGCGCGAGCCGTTGTATATGTTCCAAGAGATGATTCGCACGGCAAAGCAATATGAGGATGCGGAATATTCTGCCAAACATGAAAAAGAATTTGATGAACACAGAATGGGATTTGTGCAGATGTAAGATTTATGATGTGTTGATGTAAGATTTGTATGTGCCCGCGCTGCAAATCTTAAATCACAAAATCTTACATCTTAAATAATCAATAATCACCAATAAATAATCATTCACACAGAGATGTTACAACGTATTCAAACCATTTACTTGCTGCTTGCTATCGCAACAATTGCAGCGTTTTTATTTGCTCCTGTTATTCGCTACGAAGCGGCAGATATTAACTATGTAAACAATGTGCAGGCCTGGGATGTAAAACCCTTTATCAGCGGCTATTATGTTTTTATTGTTGCCATCCTTGAAGGCATTGCCATCGGCTTTGCATTGATTGCTATTTTCCTGTTCAAACGCAGAGCGTTTCAAGTTGCGTTTAGTTGGATTGCTTTGTTTTTTCATCTGGCAACTGCGGCTTATATTTTCTATTTTTTCCAAACCAAAGAAAACCCGATTGACATTATCTATACCGCATGGAATCCTGCTGCTATTCCACCTGTAATTTTTATCCTGCTTGCCATTATCAACATCAAAAAAGATGATGCGTTGGTGAGGAGCATGGACAGGTTGAGGGATTGAGAGGGTTATCACTCTGCTATTCGGGATTGCAAATGGCGTAAAGCAAATACGCAGGGTTGGAGCAGAGTCCTTTTCTATTTTAAATATTCTATCTCGCGTTCGGTAATATAGTATAAATCTATACTGGAGCGTGACCCGATTGGTGTGCTTTCGGTCGTTATTCTATTGACCCAATTGCCTTGTTCATCAAAAGCATATTTATATATAAAAACTTTGTGTAATTTTTTATCTCCGTAATAGTCTTCTACCTTAATTTCATTACTGTTTTTGTCGTACTTATACATCCAATCCAACTCACCATTGGAGTTGTACCTGTATTCCTCAATCAAATTACCCTTAAAATCATATTTAAAAATCTCCTTTGCCCATAAAGTATCCTGCTCATAGTATTCGGATTCTATTAAATGTCCCTTGCTGTCAAACTTATTGTAATCTTTCTCTCTTGTGCCATCTTCATAAAAGCAATTGATTTCTATTTCGTTTCCATAGCTATCATATTGTGAAGTCCATTTTACTCCACGATTTTCTTTGTAATGGTAAGCGGTTGTTTCTACGTTATTACCATCCTCATACTTGTAAATCCATTTTTTCCTAATACTTCCGTCAGAGTTGAAAATTTCAATTTGAATTCGATTCCCGTCTTTATCGTAATGGTATATTTCCTTTGAAATGGTACAACTGTCATAACCAAATGTACCCTCAAAATTGTATGTTTCTATTTTTTGTCCGGCTTCGTTGAACAAATAAATTTTCTCCCTATAACACTGTCTTCCACCTTTAACTATTTGACCCTTAACGTCATCTCCTCTGTAAGCAAACTGTTTTATAGCCTTTACTCTTCCCTTTAGATTCATTTCTTTAAGGTCATTATTTTGATTTCCTAAAGCTATGGTTGAAAAAAATATTGACATCAACGCTACCGAAATTTTTAAGACATTTCGTAATTGTTGAGGGATGCAATACAAAATTGTAACACCAACCAAATCAAGATGAGTTTTATCTTCCCAAACACAAATCAATGATCTAATCATAATCCATCACAAAAACACCGGACAAATCGCGTTATTCTTTTTGAATTTTTTTACCCTTGAAATTTCATAAATCAAACTCACTTCTACGCCTCCGTTGTTGCGGGTTGCAGGTGTGAAACTCGAAAGGTTTACATCATAAGTTGCATGAACTTTCAGCGTATTGTATTCCAAGCCGATAAGGGGCCAAAGCGCATCAACACGAATGTTACTTTTAGAAACATCCGCTCTGCGCGGATTCATTCTGCAATACATGCCAACGTTAACCGCAATGCGCTTTTTGGGTGTATTTTCAAGATAAGTTCTCAGGTAAGTTCCAATGATATGTTCCTGCAAATTCACATCACCCAAAAAAGCCGATGCGCCCTGAAAGCGATAGAAATATTCGGGTACAATATCCAGTCGTTCACTCAGTTTTGCAGTGCCTTTTAAATGAAAAGAAATGACCGCACCCATACGCACATCTCTATCATTAAAAAACGACATGGACGGCTGATTGATGTGGCTGTAATTGAAACCGAATTGAAAGCCGTTTCGCACATTTTTTGCATACTGATATGCTACGCCTAAACCAACATCAAAAGCAAAAGTATTGATGCGATCAAAACTTTCGTTTGGCGCAACGGTGGAATCAAAAGCATCGCCTGTATATTGATTATCAAATTGTAAAGCGCGCGTATCGAAATTGCGATGCAAAAAACCGGGCTGAACAGCCAATGAAAGAAAATGTCTTTTGCCTAATTGAATTGCAGCACTCAAGGGCAACGAGGCTTGCATATATGTAAAGCGCGAATCGCCTGC
>CAZSEG010000041.1:0-264 GCA_964605875.1 uncultured Chitinophagaceae bacterium | reverse complement strand
CCTGCGCGGTCATATTGAAATTGAATGCCACCACCCAAGCGCGTTCCTTTATCGAACTGGAAAAAATTCATTTCGGCAGATGCGCTGACAGAATTATAATTCACAGGAACGTTTGCCCATTGATTTCTGTAAACAAGATTGAAACGATAATCGCCATCCATTAAATTGGTGTATGCCGCAGATGCGTATATTGGGTTGAAGCCGAATTGAGAAAAGTGAATCGTTTGTGAATGAGAGGTGAGAGGTGAGAGGTGAGAGGTGAGA
>CAZSEG010000040.1:10382-22657 GCA_964605875.1 uncultured Chitinophagaceae bacterium | reverse complement strand
CAATATACAATGATAACCGCCAAAAATCAATATCCCAAGAACCCGTCAACTATAATTTTATTTTGTGCCGTTGCAATGCCTGTTTCGATTGTTTTTTTTCAGAAAAAAATCATTACTTCGACTGCGCAAAAAATGACAGTTGCATTGATATTTATTAAAAATAAAGGAAGATGTTTCATTCAGACCAATTCAAATTTCTTGTTGAATCGAATGCGTTTGGCGTTTGCTCCAAGTTGGGTGAAAAATTAGGAATGCCCATTAAAAACATTCGCTTGTTTTTCATTTATGCAAGTTGCTTTACGCTTGGATCGCCCGTAATTGTTTACATGATTATTGCATTCTGGATTAAAATGCGCGATTATGTTCGTGGCAGCCGCAATCCTGTTTGGGACTATTGAAAATCAACAGCTACGCCAATTCAATTCTTCTATTTTTACCGCGTGATACGTTTTCTCTTTTTCCTTTTTCTTTTTTCCATTTCTAATTTTATTCAGGCACAAAAACCAAAGTTATTTGCAAATCCGGTGGTTGGTTCTGTAACGCCAACTTCCGCAAAGGTTTGGATTGGCTACAGAGGCAACGGCAACAATGCCGTCATTCTTGGCGACACTGCCGAAAAGAATGTGATTTATCCGAGCGATGTGAGCTACATCAAAAACAACAAAGGTCATATTGCGCTTACCATGACTTTCAACAATCTGAAACCCGACAGATACTATAATATTTTAGTAAGCATTGACGGTTGGGGAACAAATGGAAAGGTTGGTTTTCGCACGCCAAAAGACACCAGCGTAAGCGATTTTAATTTTGTAACCGGCTCTTGCCTGTTGTTGGAAACAGGAATTTTTCGCCCGATTTTTCCGGGTGCATCGGCTTTGATATTGAAACGTATGCGCAAAAAGCAAGCCGATTTTATGCTTTGGCTTGGCGATAATTTATATATGTGGAAGCCGCATTACAAAAGTTATGAAGGTATGTTCAGGCGTTACATGAACATCCGCAGAAAATTCAAATCGGTGAATAATTTTATCGGCAACCAACCTAATTACGCAATTTGGGACGACCATGATTTCGGACCAAACGATGCAGGCGGAGATTTTCCTTTGAAAGATTCTGCCTTAAAAGTATTCAAAGGTTTTTGGCCCAATACGTATCCCGAAGCGGAAGCGTTCAATGGAAATTATTTTAAATTCAGCAGGTACGATGCCGATTTTTTTATGATGGACAACCGCTATTTCAGAGGCACAAGAGGCGATTCTACCGCGCCATTTCTGGGAGAAACCCAAGTGCTTTGGTTGAAGCAGCAACTGCTTACCAGCGAAGCGTCATTCAAATTTATTGTGATTGGTTCGCAGGTGATAAGCCGTATGGGTTTTGGCGAAAAATACAATGAATACAGCCGCGAGCGCAACGAACTTTTTGATTTTATTGCAGAGCAAAATATCAAAGGCGTAATATTCCTGAGCGGTGATATGCACTTTACGGAATTGTGTAAAGAAGACTGGAAAGGCTATCCACTTTACGATTATTCGTGTTCGCCATTAACATCACCGCCAACGCCCGTGCGCCTTGTGAAATTGAACAAAAATCCATTGCGCGTGGAGGGAACAAAATTTGCTTTCAGGAATTTCGGCAGAATCAGCATTTCGGGTGAAGCGGGCAACAGAATTTGCACGATGGAAACTTTTAACCGCAGGGGAAAGAAGAAGTGGTCGTATCAGATTGCCCAAAGCGAATTGAAGCAAAGCGAATAAAAAATGAAACGAGCATATTCTTCACACACAAAGAGTATTGAAAATTACATGCGAGTTCCATCTGTCCATTAAAAAAACAAATTATTTTCAGATGAAAAGTGTAAAACTGCGCGGCATTGAAACCGAACTTACTTTTAAAACTGCCCGCAGTGGCGGAGCAGGCGGGCAGCACGTAAACAAAGTAAGCACAAAAGTTATCGCCTCTTTTGATGTTGCAAAAACATTGCTTTTAAGCGAAGAAGAAAAAGCACTCGTTCAACAAAAACTGCACAACAGAATCAGCACGGAAGGTGTACTTTCTGTTTCAAATGAAGCAACCCGCTCGCAACACAAAAACAAAGAGTTGGTAATAAAAGCATTGATTTTATTGATAGATAAAGCATTGCAGAAACCCAAAGTGCGCAAGCCCTCTGCGCCATCGCAAGGCACAATAAAAGCAAGGCAACAGTCAAAGAAAAAGAACAGCGAAAAGAAGCAGATGAGAACGGCTGTGTGGAAAAAACTGTTGCACGAATAGTTATTGCTTAAAAAAAAATTATTTCTTCTTCCTCCAGCAATCTTCCAGATGGTCATCTACAATGCCCACAGCCTGCATAAAAGCATAACAAATAGTAGAGCCTCTGAATTTAAAACCGCGCTTGCCCATATCTTTACTCATGGCATCGCTCAGTTCGGTTTTTGCAGGAATTTCGGATAATGTTTTCGGATGATTTCTCAATGGTTTTTGTCCTGGAAAAAATCGGACATTTTTTGGATACCGAGAACCAAACTCTTTTTGAATTTCAAGAAAGCGTTTTGCGTTGTTGATAGCGGCTTCAATTTTTAAACGGTTGCGAATGATGCCTGCATCCTGCATCAGTTTTTCGACTTTTATAGCATCAAATTTTGAAACTTTTTTTGCATCAAAATTGGCAAAGGCTTTGCGGAAATTATCGCGCTTTTTCAGCACGGTAAGCCAACTCAAACCCGCCTGAAAACTTTCTAAAATAAGGAACTCAAAAAGCAGTGTATCATCATGAACCGGCTTGCCCCATTCTTCATCATGATATTGAATGTAAACTGGTTCTTTTAAACACCACGCGCAACGTGTTTTAGTATCTGTGGCAGACATCAGCTAAACATTATCCGAAAGAATATGCTCTTTCAGCAACTTAAAATCAACAGGCTTGGTAAAGAAATTATCTGCGCCTTTTTGCTGCGCTTCATTCATGTATTGCTCATTGCCATAAGCCGAAATCATCATCACTTTTTTGTTCGGATACTTTTGTTTGATTTTCTCCAGCAATTCCAATCCGGTCATACCCGGCATATTGATGTCTGAAAGAATAACGATAATATCCTGATTGGAAACATCTTCTAATTCCAACAATGCCTTAGCACCCGAGTTGGCAAAATGCAAATGCACTTTACCATCGCTTGCTTCTTTTCTGAAACGCTGACGGAAGAGCAATTCCACATCTTCTTCGTCATCCACAACTAAAATTCTTAACGCCATATTTTTTAGATTTTATGCAACCGGTAATGAAATTTTAAACTCGGCATACTCGCCTTCTTTTGAATCTACTTCAATGCTTCCGCCATGCAGTTTTACAATAATATCGTGGCTGATGGATAAGCCCAAGCCCGTGCCTTCGCCCGTTGGTTTTGTTGTAAAAAACGGATTGAAAAGTTTTTGCTTCACATCTTCGCTCATGCCCAAACCATTGTCGCGGATGATGATTACCGCCTTATCATTTGCAACTTCCGTGTGCACACTCAGCACAGGCTGATAATCTTCTTTCGCGCCAACAATTTTTTTGCTGATAGAATAAAAACTGTTGTTGAACATATTCAGCAACACACGCCCCAAATCTTGTTTTACTAAATTCAGTTTCGGTAAAGTTTTGTCTAATTCCTGCTCGATTTTGCAATTGAAATTTTTGTCGGTTGCGCGTAAACCGTGATAAGCAAGATTCACAAACTCCTTCAGCAATTCATTCAGGTCGGTAATTTCTTTCTCGCTTTTTTGTTCACGGCTGTGTTGCAGCATATTTTTCACAATGCTGTCGGCACGTTTTCCGTGATGATGAATCTTCGTAAGGTTCTGAATCAAATCGCCTGCTATATCTTTTATCTCTTCAATGTCATCCGATTCTTTCACTTCTTCCAAAAGTTCAATAGAAAGGTCGGCAAAATTATTTACGAAGTTCAGCGGGTTTTGAATCTCGTGCGCAATGCCCGCAGTAAGCTGACCAAGCGATGCCAACTTTTCTTTTTGCACCAATTGCTCTTGCGTTGATTTCAATTCATCCAATGCTTTTGCAAGTTCTGTATTCGCTCTGTTTTTTGCGCGGATTTGCCTGATAACCACCACAATAAAAACAAGCGCAATCAACACCGCATTTATCAGAATCAAGCCGATGATGCGCTGTTGTTTTATGCGCAAATCATTGTTTACTTTTTCCTGTTCCAGTGCGGCAATCTGGCTTTTTGTTGCTTCGTATTCCGCTTGTTGTTGCGCAAGCTGCGCCTCAATTCTTGCAGCCTGTTCCGATTGTTCGCCTAATGCCGTTGCCTGTTCATTTTTCTGGCGTTGAAGTTCCTCAATCAGTTTTTGTTTTTGCTCCAACTCGCTCATTCTGTTTTTAATATCCGAATCAACATTGCCCGATGGTTTGAATGTTGAGGAAGCAGTTGGCAGCGGAGCGGGTTTTCTAACTTCTGCCGGACGTTGCTCTGCAACTTCCGGTTCAACCACTCGCTCGCGCGGGCGCGATTCAACAGGGGCAGGAAAATCTCCGAGTTTTTGCGTTTGAGGTTGTTGAATGATAACAGTTGTTTGGGCATTAGGGTTTGTAAGTTTGCGTTGCGCCCGGTTGCGCATTTTCAGCGCCTGACTGCCTTGTCCCTCTATTTCAAAAATGTCTGCCATTATGTTGTACGCATCAGCTTCGCCTTTTGCATAACCTAACTGAACCGCCATCATTACTGCTTGTGTGGCATTACTTCTTGCTGTTTCAATATTCATTGAACTGCTGTTTTGCAACAATTCTCTGGCTTGTGCATTAAGCTCATCCACCCTCGAAATATCCTGAGCAAAAAGTGTATTGGCAAATAAAAAAAGTGTTGCAAAAAGCACACTTACAAATCGCGACATGGTAATTTTTTAGAAAACTAAAACCGAAAAATACACGAATTTTTAAAACAGTGGTAAATACTTAATTATTTCCCTTTAAAATCAGGTTTGCGTTTTTCGTTGAAGGAAGCAACGCCTTCTTTGTAATCTTCGCTGCGCCCCGCAATTTCCTGATGCCACGCTTCCTGTTGCAGCATTTCGGCAAGCGAAGATGTGCTTGCTTTGTTCAGCATTTTTTTAATCATGCCTATTGCTTTTGTTGCTCCGTTTGCGTAGCGGTTTGCCAAAATATTTACGGTTTCGTCTAATTGTTCTGCGGTAACTACTTTGTTTACAATGCCCCAGTTCAATGCTTCTTGCGCACTGAATTTATCGCCAAGCGTAGAAAGTTCAAACGCTTTGTGGTAGCCGACTCCGTGCGGTAAAAAGTAGGAGCCGCCCGAATCTAAAACCAAACCGATATTCACAAACGCTTCCACAAAGGCAACATTTTCGGCAGCAACAATTACATCACAGGCAAATGCCAATGATGCGCCCGCGCCTGCCGCTACGCCATTCACTTTTGCAATCACAGGCTTTGCCATTTCGCGAATGCCGAGAATCATCGGGTTGTATCTGCGCACAACGGAATCTGCCAGACTGCGACCTTTTGCGCCTTCCACATCTTTTAAATCCTGCCCGCTGCAAAACGCCTTGCCCGCACCCGTAATCACCAGCACCCGCGCGGTTTCATCCTTTGCAGTTTTTTTCAGCGCATCAATAAATTCCGCGCTCATGGTTTCATTAAAAGCATTGAACCTGTCGGGGCGATTCATGGTAAGTGTGGCTATGCCGTTTGCAACTTCGTATTGAATGGTACTGTACATTTTTTGATATTTAGGGCAAGGTTAATAAAAGTAGGATTAAGTGATGAATTATGAGTTATGAGAGATGAGTGTTTGCTTGCGCAAATTTATGTTGCTCGCAGAGGCGCAAAGCCGCAAAAAAATTCATTACAACTCATAATTCATATCTCATCACTCATCTCTGATTTAAAACAACAACTTATACTGCGGCAAAATAAAAATGCCTTGCTGATACTCGTTGTTCAATGAGTTGGTGCGCGGGTTATACACCTTGCGGAAAATGTTTTTGATGTTAGCCACGTTCTGAAAATCGGTAGAAAGCTCCTGTGTGATTTTTTTGCCGCTAAAGCGGAAAGTGAGCTTCAAATCCAAGCGGAAATAGTCGGTGTATTTTTGACTGAAAGCCTCTGAATCTATACGAACTTCTTTTCGCGCGGCTGCGCTGGCAACTTCATCAATCGGTGTATAGTATCTGCCGCCCGCGCCTGTGGTTTTTGCATCAATCGCAACAGCATATCGTTTAGTTTTGTCTTTCTTTTTTCCGCCAAAAATATATTGATAGCCGCCCAAAGCATTCACCACATACAAGCCGTTGAAAGCCGTGTTGCGCCACACTTTATCGCTGCCGCGATACTGCGATTGAAACAAAGAACCCGTAACCAAAAAGTAATAACCTTTTGTAAAAAATTTCTCCACCGTAATTTCCAAACCATAGTTTCTTCCAAGTCCCGCGTTCACTAAATAATTATTGTTGGGCGTTGCAAAATCTGCACCTGCATTCAACATACTGAACGAACTGCTAAAACGCTCCACAGGGGCTTTGTCAATGTATTGAAAATAGATTTCCGTTTTCAACCGAAAGTCTTTGTAGAAATTCAAATCATAACCCAACACCACGTGCTGACTGCGCGAAAAACCAACATTCAAATTGGTGGCAAAAGGATTGGCAGGGTCTGTAACGTCCTGGTTGTAATAAGTAGGCAGCGGTTGAATCTGGTGATGCAAACCATAACCCAAAGAAACAGATTGGTTCTCTCTGAATTGATATTTCAAACCGATGCGCGGCTCGGGCGCAACGCTTTTGCTAAGGGTATAATATTGAAGATGAAAGCCCGTATTCAAAGTAAGCTGCTCGGTGAATTTGTGTTTCCACATGGCATACAACTCCATCAGCGTACTAAAGCCGTTGCCCGATTTCACGGGAACAAAATTATTGTTTATCAAAAAACTATCGGCAAACTGCAAGTCGTAAACATTTGCATGAATACCTGTGGTGACTGTGTTTTTAGAATTGATTTTATTGTTGTATAAAATATGTGCGCTGTATTTATTTTGGCGAAGCGCAACTTTATTCACGCGCACGATTTGCGTTCTGTCATCCAAACCCACCGAATCAATATCTGCAAATTGCGTTTGGTGCGAAGCCGCAAGATTCAATTTGTAATATGATTTTTTGTTCAGAAAATAAGTGTGCGAAAAACCCACCAAGCCCGTGCGCACACGATTGTAAATATCCACGTTTTCGTTGCCGTAAAGATTCTTCGGATTCTTTGCCAAATCAACATTTGAGCCTTTCAGTTCAATCTTGCTTAAACCGCCCAAGCCCCAAATACGAAAGATGCCTGCTTTTTTGGTTGGCACATCCACTTTAAAAGTCAAATCCTGATATTCGGGCACAGCAGTTCCCGTGCCGAAATTCACTTTCAACAGCTTAAACAAACCAAGCGTTGAATAGCGATAGTTCAGCAAAAACGAAGCCTGACTTTTCTTCTTGGAAAATGGTCCTTCTGCGCCTGCTTCAATGCCGTTAAAACCAAGCTGCGCCATAAATTCGTGCTTGTCTTTATTGCCGTTGCGCAGACCCAAATCAAACACGCCCGAAAGCGCGTTGCCGTATTCCGCAGGAAAAGCCGAAGTCATAAAATCACCCCTCGAAAGCGTATTGTTGTTCAGCATCCCCACGGGACCGCCCGTGCTGCCGAAACCGCCAAAGTGATTGGGGCTTGGAATGTCAATGCCTTCCAATCGCCACAACATTCCCATCGGAGAGTTGCCGCGAATAATAATGTCGTTGCGCGCATCATTTGCACCGCTCACGCCCGCAAAGTTTGATGCCATGCGCGATGGGTCGTTTCTGTTGCCGCTGAAACGGCTTGTCAATTCCACATCAAACGAGCGCGCACTGATTGCCGCAAATTCATTCTTTGCCTGCCCTTGATCTTTGTTTCCCGTAATCACCACTTCATTGATGGAACTTACTTTTTCTTCCAACAAAATATTCAGTTGCGTTTCTTTTCCCGCAATGATTTGAAGGTTGTTGAAAGAAGCGTCATTGTAGCCGATATACGAAACGCGGATGGAAGCCCTGCCCAACGGAACTTCCAATTTGAAATAGCCGTTTTCGTCAGTTGCAGTTGCGTTGAAAACGCCCGTGTCCGCCAGCATTACTTTTGCGCCAATTAAAGGATACTTGGAATCTTTATCCAACACCTGCCCGCGAACAATTCCTTTGGATTGGGCAAAAATGTTTAATGAAAAAAGGAAAAATAAAAGTGTGGCGGGAAGTCTTTTCGGGGCAGTGAGCAGTGAGCAGTAAGCAGTGAGCATGACAATAGTCAATCTGTAAATCCGTAAATCCGTAAATAGTGAGCTGCTTTTGTATAACATCGTCCGGTTTTGGAGGGCGAACTTAGTTATAGATTAGCGATTTTCAACTTCCAAAATAGTTTGATTCTTACCGCTTAGTGTCATTTATACTTTAGCCCGAAAGTTAAATTGTCAGAGAATTGTCATAATACTATTGTTCCACACAACTATTTTACTTTCATTTGCCGTCCTTTTTACGGAAAGGTTACTTTTATATCAATAATTTTTAAATCAAACAAAAAAAGAGCAATGAAAAAATTGTTTACACTACTCGCCATTGGATTTTTCCTTTTGTCGGCTAATGCGCAGAACAAACAGGTGAATCCGGCTGATGTAACTTTTAGCGGAAAATCTGCTGCAAACGCGCCAATACCTAACCGCGCAAAAAAATCCAATTCGGCTGTTTCCGGCAGATCCTCCACAAATGAGTTCACCATTGGATACAGAGCAAACGAAGAGGCTTGGGCTGATGAAAAAGGCTACACTTCAAACGGCTACATTTGGGAGATGAACGGTAATTTGCCGAATGCTTCTTTCGCAACTTTGAGAAATATGGCTGTGCTGTTCGATTCTTTACAAGAGAACACAGACGGTTTTCAAAGCTATAAGGTGAAATTTTATCCTAAAGCGAAAAGCACCGTAAAGGTTTCTTCGGTTTACTTTCCTGCATTATTTGAAAAAAATGCAAGCAATAAGCCCGATACTTTTAAAATTTCGTTGTTCAAATTGCCTGCGAATTATTCTTGGACGAATAATTCTTTGAGCGGATTGATTGCGGGTTCAGGACTTAATGAGTATTTGAACACTCAACCGACAACCATTTGGGCTGATTCATCATTTGACTTTAACCCAAGCGACTGGGCTTTGGATTCTGCAACATCACCAAACGGAACAGTTTACTTTTTGGGACGTGAGGATATGAATATTCAACTCCAAAAAGGTGAAACTTTTGGTTTCAGAGTGGACTTTAAAGGCGATACTAATAACAGACTAATCGTTTATGCAGGTTATCACGAGCGTTGCCAGGACACTGCTTTCGCTGTGTCGGCAATTATTCCGAACAGCGTTGGCTACATGAATTTCAAAGCAAGCCCGACTGTTGATTTATCGGGTGTTTACAGAGATGATATTGTATATCAAGCTGCTGCTCCGTGCAACAGATTCTTTTTGCAAAACTTCACTATGTATGCTGATGTAGAAGTTACTAATGATGATTTCAGTGTTGCCGTTGTGCCAAGTGTTGCAGAGGCTTGTCCCGGCAGTCAAGTAGATTTGAAAGCAAATTTTGTCGGTTCATCGGAGGCTACCTTTGTTTGGAGCGCGAAAAATGGAGTGCTTTCTTCTACGAATGACGAGGAAGTTACTTTAACTTTACCTAACACCAATCAAAATGACACCATCACCTTGATTGGAACAGATTCAACAGGTTTGGTTAATGACACTTCGGTGTTTATTATCAGAAATAACGGTATCGGTATCAATTTTGCAAACAGTCCTTACAGCATCAACTGCGGTGCAAAAGCAACTGCGGTAAGTGCTTTATCGGGTTACACTGCCGGTCAAAGATCGTTCCAGTGGGATATTGATTCTGACCCATTGGTAGATTCCACTACTACATCAGGTAATATGGGCGGTTTACTGCCGGGCAATTACAGCGTTACTGTTACTAACAGCAAAGGCTGTCAGGCTTCTGCCAATTTCTCGGTTCAGTATAATAATGGAGCAACAAACACTGTAAACTTCACCACACCGGATGTGATTGCCGGAGGTGCTGCTCAGGTTTGTATCTTTAAACCTTATACTTATGTAAATACATCTTCCAACATAGACGGATGGGAGGCTACATGGACTTTTGGTGATGCAGACGGCAGTTCGGATATTTCTACCGATGCTTTCTTTGCATACACCACAACAGGTACTTTCAGAATCAACTTGTCTATGGACAGTGCTGGTTGCAAATTCTTAGGTCCTGAAAAAACAGTTCAAGTATTGCCTGCAACCAATGCAGCTTGTAATGGTACAGGTGTAAACGAAATCGCTTTTGAACAGTCAGTTGAATTGATGCCGAATCCGAACAATGGTTTTGTAACTATCAATGTTTCCAACATCGAAAAAGGAATCAACATCCAGGTATTCAACATCTTGGGTTCTGAGGTTAAACAATTCACTTCAAAAGATGCTTCCGGCACTTTCAGCAAATCATTTGATTACAGCGATTTATCGAAAGGCGCTTACTTGGTGAAAATCCAAAGCGGCAGCAAAGTGGCTGTTAAGCGTATGATTGTAAACAAGTAATTTGGCTGTTTAAAATCTGCAATCGTTAGTCGTTAATCTAAAATCGTTAATCAAATAACAGAACAGCATTAACGATTTCAGATTTTAGAATTAAAACATCCCATTTCTTATTAAAACTTAGTTTGATACTAACAAAGCCTTCCACTTATGGGAGGCTTTGTTGTTTATAGAATGTAGGTTTATGCACACATTATTCACGGTAATTCACAGCATGTTTGTGTGCAAGTGGAGAAGTGGTTGATAAACGCTGCTTTCTTAGAATTAGCTTTGCAGCTATTCAGCAAAAGTTATGAAAGTTACATATTACGGACACGCTTGTTTTGGAGTAGAAGTTGGAGGAAAGCATTTGCTTTTCGACCCTTTCGTTTCGTATAATGAACTGGCGAAAAGCATTGATGTAAATTCCATTCCTGCGGATGTGATTTTAGTTTCGCACGGACACCAAGACCACATTGCCGATGCAGTTTCCATCGCAAAAAGAACAGGCGCATTGGTTATCGGCAGTTGGGAAGTTATTGAATGGCTCGGCAAACAAGGCTTAACCAATATTCACCCGATGAACACAGGCGGTAAGCGCAAGTTTGATTTCGGCACGGTGCGTTGCACCATTGCACACCACAGCAGCGGCTTACCCGATGGCAGCTATGGCGGCAACCCGATGGGTTTTATGCTTGAAACCGAAGAAGGAAATTTTTACTATTCGGGCGACACCGCGCTTACTTTAGATATGCAGTTGATTCCGAAATGGAACAAATTAGATTTTGCTTTGCTGCCCATTGGCGACAACTTTACGATGGGTTATGAAGATGCCATTGTAGCTGCCGATTTCATTCAATGCAATAAAATCATCGGTTTGCATTACGATACATTCGGCTACATTGTAATTGACCATGATGCGGCTGCAAAAGCATTTAAGGATGCAGGAAAGGAACTGATTTTATTACCAATAGGCGAAAATATTTCACTCTAAATTGATATGGGAAAGATTATCACATTAGCGAATCAGAAAGGGGGCGTGGGTAAAACCACCAGTGCCATCAACATTGCGGCAAGTCTGGCAGTACTCGATTACAAAGTGCTGTTGGTGGATGCCGACCCGCAGGCAAACGCCACTTCGGGTGTGGGCATTGACCCGAAGTCCGTAGAGCGCAGTCTGTATGATTGTTTGGTAAACGAGGCAACGTTTAGCGAAGTAACTTTAGTTACGGAAACGCCAAATCTGAATCTGATTCCATCGCACGTGGATTTGGTGGGCGCGGAAATTGAACTGATTAACCGTCCGAACAGGGAAACGGTTTTCAAAAACCTGTTGGATGAAGTAAAAGACCAATATGATTTTATTGTGATTGACTGTTCGCCTTCGTTGGGTTTGATTACCGTGAATGCCTTAACTTCTGCCGATTCTGTGCTGATTCCCGTGCAGTGCGAATACTTTGCGTTGGAGGGTTTGGGCAAATTGCTGAACACCATCAAAATTGTGCAAACCCGCTTGAATCCAAACCTTGAAATTGAAGGTATTTTGCTTACCATGTTCGACCCGCGCCTGCGCCTTTCAAACCAGGTGGTGGATGAAATTAAGCGTCACTTTGAGAATATTGTTTTTCATACCATCATTCACAG
>CAZSEG010000040.1:5586-10372 GCA_964605875.1 uncultured Chitinophagaceae bacterium | reverse complement strand
TCCGAGCTTTGGCAAGCCTGCAATCTTGTACGATGCCGAAAGTAAAGGCAGCGTGAATTACATGAGCCTTGTGCGCGAACTTTTGGCGCGTAACGGCATGGGTACTTTCCCTGAAGGGGAAACGCAGGCAGAAGCTACAGAAGAAGGAAACGAAATAGATAACGGATAAGTTAATAGAACGCTGATTGATATGATTTTTATGATTGACGCTGATGTTTAAATCATATACTTATCATAAAAATCATGTGCTTATCAGCGTTCCATATAAAATAATAAACATGACCAACGAGAAAAAGAAAACAGTTTTAGGAAGAGGTTTGGGCGCTTTGCTTGAATCGAACGATACTACGGCTAACACCAAGCAGCCCGAAGGTTTCGGCAAGCAAGTGGGCGTTGTGGTAAACATTCCTTTGGAAGCGATTGAGGTAAATCCTTTTCAGCCGCGCAGCACGTTTGAAGAAGACAGCTTGCTGGAACTTTCCGAATCCATAAAAATACATGGCGTTATTCAGCCGATAACGGTGCGCAAGATTGAAAACGGACGTTACCAGTTGATTGCAGGCGAGCGCAGATTACGTGCTTCAAAGCTGGCGGGCAAAAAGGAAATTCCCGCTTACCTGCGCACAGCCAGCGACCAAGAGTCTATTGAAATTGCTTTGATAGAAAATATTCAGCGCGAAGACCTTAATCCTTTGGAAATTGCCATCAACTACAAACGCCTGATGGATGAATGTGAATTAACGCAGGAGCAGCTTTCGGTGCGCGTGGGCAAAAACCGCAGCAGCGTTACGAACTTCATTCGCCTGTTGAAATTACCGCCCGATATTCAGGCTGCTTTGCGCGATGAAAGAATTTCAATGGGTCATGCCAAAGCCTTGTTGGGGGTGGAGCAAATCACTACTTTGCTTGCATTGTTCAAAGAGGTATTGAACAGAGAACTTTCTGTTCGCCAGACGGAGGAATTAGTTAGAACATCTGAATCTAAACCTGCAAAGAAATCGCCTCCTAAAAAAACGCAGATTCCTTATGCTATCAAAAAACTGGAAGACCAACTTTCTTCGGCTTTAAGCACTAAAGTACACATCAAACAAACTGCCGAAGGTAAGGGTGAAATTGTGGTGAACTTCTACACCATTGATGATTTGGAAAGGCTTACGGAGTTGTTGGGCGAGCGCAAGTAGTTGTGTGCGGTATCCGTAGATTTACGGAATTACAGATTTACTATTTACGAATTGAACAGCCGATAATCTTGATGATATGATAATTTGGGATGAGGGTTGTAGGTTAGTAATATTAACTACTCTTTCAAAAATTTCAATGATTTTTTGTGTCCGTTGTATTGTATTGTAATGAAGTAAATACCCTTTGTAAGTGATGCGACATTGGCAATACCATTTGTAATAATTACCTCTTGTTTCGCACCTGTAATATCAAAAAATTCTGCACTGCTATCTCCAATTTCCTGAAGTACGGGAATGAAAATGAAATCATTTGCAGGATTGGGATATGCTTTAATAACTGATGATTGGAATTCATCAATTGATGTTGTGGAATTTAATTCTACTTGAGCAGCTACAGATAAATAATGCGTGCTGTCTTTTGCTAAAATCGCATATCGCAAGAAGTAAATCCCTGCACTGACATTGGTTATTGCAAAAGTTGTAGTTTGTTCAGGCGCATTTGCAGGAAACGTATAATTCTTGTCATAATAAATTGGCAGCATATTAGTATCGGTGTATAAATAACAATTTGCTACTCCTCCTTTAACAGCGACATTTTGAGGGATAAATGCTGTAATGGTTAATGTTTTTGATGCAGAATAATTTAATGTTGGTTGTGGTAAATCGTAAATTTTAACCTGCGCGTTGGCAGTGAAATTCAAGATAAGTAACAGCAGTAATGAAACAGGCTTGTACATAATTGTAATGTTGAACTGCAATAATAAAAATTAAATCAATATAGAACATATATGTTCTATCATTAGCCGCTTACAACTTTGAGTATTGCCAAGTGCAATATGTAAAGGATGAAGTCTTTCTGACGAATTTGGGTAAAAGAATCAGGGATATAAGAATCTCAAAGAATCTGACTCAGTTGGAGCTTGCTGTTTTGTGTAACAATTATGCGGAACAAATCGGAAGGATTGAGCGCGGAAAATTAAATGTTACAATTTGCACACTCAAAAAAATAGCTGATGCCCTGAATGTAAAGATTGCTGATTTGACGGAATAAATAATTTCCAACTAACAATCATTAAAAACGATTTGTCTAAACACAGGTAATTGATACTAAGGCGCAACCCTTTCTTCCTCCATCTGATGCGCATACAGCCCTGCATAAATGCCTTTGCGTTTCATCAGTTCATCGTGGGTTCCTTGTTCGGCAATGGTGCCATCGTCTAAGACAAGGATGTTGTCGAATTGAATCAAAGCAAAAATTCTATGGGTGATGATAATAGCGGTTTTGCCGCGCAGCACTTCGTCTAATTGTTGCTGAATAGCTTTTTCTGTGGCGGCATCCACTGCGCTCAGGCAATCGTCCAGAATCAACATATTGGGCTGCTTGATAAGTGCGCGGGCAATGCTGATGCGTTGCTTTTGTCCACCGCTCAGGGTTACGCCCCGCTCGCCAATCATAGTTTCGTAGCCATGTTGAAAGCGTTCGATTTCGGTGTCAACCGAAGCGTATCGGGCAAATTTTTCTACTTCGCTTTGCTGCATTTCTTTCACGCCAAAGGCAATGTTTTCCGCTACCGTATCGCTGAATAAAAACACATCCTGCGGCACGTAGCCTATCTGGTGGCGCAGGCTGCCGAGATTCCAGTCGCGCAGGTTTTTATTGTCAATTTTGATGATGCCGTCCGTAACATCATACATGCGCATCAGCAGTTCGGCAATAGTGGTTTTGCCCGAGCCTGTTCTGCCGATAATCGCCCAACGTTGCCCTTGCGGAATGTTGAACGATACATTTTTCAATGCCTTAATGCCCGTGTCAGGATACACAAAACTTACATTGTTGAAGGCAATATCACCCTGTAGTTTTTCAATGGCTTGGTTGTTGTTTTCGATGGTAGGTTGTTGTTTCAAAAACTCGTTGATGCGTTTCATGGAAGCCAAAGCGCGCTGAATCAAAGAGGCAACCCAACCCAATGAACTCACGGGCCACATCAGCATGTTCATGTAAATCAGGAACTCGGCAATGTTGCCCGCAGTCAGTTTGCCCGCGCCTACTTCCATGCCGCCAAAATAAATGGTGGCAATCAGGCTCAAGCCAATCAAAAAGTTCATTGCAGGAAAGTAGATGGCATCAATTTTAGCAAGGTGCAGACTTTTTGTTTTGTAAAGGTTGCTTTCGGCTTCAAAATGCTGCGCCATATTTTCCTCGCGGTTGTATGCCTGCACCACTCTTATGCCCGAATAGTTTTCCTGCGCCTGTGTGGTTAAGTCAGAGAGCTTGGCTTGAATTTCGGTGCTGACTTTTTCAATCAGATTGTTTACATAATAAATGATGAAAGAAAGCACGGGCAAGGGAATCAGCACATACAAAGTAAGTTTGGGATTGATGCTTATCATTGCCGCTATTGCAAAAGTAATGGTGAAAAACAAGTTCACCGAATACATAATTGCGGGACCCACATACATGCGCACGCGGCTGACATCTTCGGTGATTCTGTTCATCAAATCGCCCGTGTTGTTGCGTTTGTAAAAGGCAGTATCTAATCGCTGATAATGCTGATAGATGTCATTTTTTAAGTCGAATTCAATGAGGCGGCTCACCACAATAATGGTTTGACGCATCAGGAAGGTGAACAAGCCTTCCATGAGCGCAACGCCCATGTAAATGCAGAAAAAGATGAAGAGTTGTTTGCCTAATCCGCTGTCTAAAGCGCCCGAAATTGCATCGCTCCCTGGCAATTGCGTCTGCTTTAAAAAACCTGCAACACTGTCAATTGCTTCGCCCACAATGCGCGGGTTGTAAGTTCTGAAAGCGTTGGAAAGAATAACAAACAATATGCCGCCAAATACCCGCAGTTTGTATCGTCCGAAATATTTATTGAGTGTAAGAAGATGTTTCAATGTGATAAAAGCTATGCCCGACTAATATTGTTTAATGGCGAAACGGTTGTTTTTCCAACATCGCTAAGCAGGTTCAATAAAAAATCTACATTCGCGCTGCATTTGCAAAACTAATAATTGGTTGTCGTAATGAGTTCTTTAATTGAGGTGGAAACAACAAATAACAAATCAACAAGTTTGTTGGCAATGGCAGAAACCATGCAACACGAGCAGATTCTATATTTTAATGATGCGGCAACGGGCTTGAAGGGCTTTATCGGCATTCACGACACTACGCTCGGACCTGCGCTTGGCGGCTGCCGAATCTGGAATTACAGCAATATTGATGAAGCCTTAAAAGATGTGCTGCGCCTCAGTCGCGGCATGACTTACAAATCTTCAATTAGCGGCATCAATTTGGGCGGAGGAAAAGCGGTAATCATCAACGATAATCCTGCGCAGCGCACCGAGAATTTCTGGAAAAAATTTGGCGCGTATGTTGAAAGTCTTGGCGGAAAATATATCACTGCTGAAGACGTGGGCACTTCTACTGCCGAAATTGCCTACATGATGCAGGTAACGAATCATCTGAGCGGAAAACCTATCGAAAAAGGAGGCAGCGGAGACCCTTCGCCATTTACTGCTTTGGGTGTTTTTCTTGGCTTGAAAGCTGCCGCAAAAGCCGCTTACGGCAATGAAGATTTATCGAACAAAAAAGTATTGGTGCAAGG
>CAZSEG010000040.1:0-5576 GCA_964605875.1 uncultured Chitinophagaceae bacterium | reverse complement strand
CAAGGAGTTGGTCATGTAGGCAGATACCTTGTAGAGCAGCTTACAAAAAACGGAGCGAAGGTTTTTGTGAGCGACATCAACGAGCAAAAACTGAAATCTGTTTCGGATGAATTTGGTGCATCGGTTTTGCCTTTGAATGAGATAGCCGGAGCGGATGTGGACATTTACGCGCCATGCGCTTTGGGCGCAATTCTGAATGAAAATACCATTCCGAAATTGAAGTGCGCAGTAGTAGCAGGAGCAGCAAATAATCAGTTGGCAGATGAAGTGAGTGATGGAAATTTGTTGCGCGAAAGAGGCATCATTTACGCGCCCGATTTTTTGATTAACGCAGGCGGAGTTATCAATTGCTATCAGGAGGTTGTCGGCTACGACAGAAGCGCAGCCATGCAGCGCACCGAAAAAATTTACGACAAAACTTTAGAAATTATTCAGCGCAGCGCAGCACAAAATATTTCAACGCATCAGGCGGCAATGGATTTGGCAACAGAGCGAATTGAGCAGGTAAAAAAAGAGAGGAAGGCATCATGTTAGGAAGAAGAAATTTGCGCATTAAGGTGATGCAAACGCTGTTTGGCAGAGAGATGAGCAGCGAGATTCCGCTCCAGTTTTTGGAAGGTCAGTTGAAGTCGAACATACAGCGCAGTTCGGCATTGTATCTTACGCTGCTGGAATATATCTGTGCAGTTTGTCGTTATGCAAATACCGATAAAGACAGGCGTTCGGGAAAATATTTAAAAACCAATGAAGACATTAATCTCAGCACTTTAATTACACGCAACAGAATCACAACTGCTATTGCAGAAAGTGTTTCGTTGCAGGCTTCTATGAAGAAAGAGAAAGTTGCGCAATGGATTGATGAAGAATTAGTGCGGAAATTGTACTTGCAATTGGTGGCGTTGCCGCGCTACAAAGAGTATGCAAAGCTGTCGGAATCTACTTTGGATGCAGATATTGATATGGTTGGTTTTTTGGTGAAAAATATCCTCACCAAAAACAGTGATTTGGATAAGCATTTGGAAGAGAATTTCATGAATGTGGATGATGACAGCGGCACGATATGGATTGTGATTCAAAAGTATATTTCGGGGTTTGAAAAAACAGGCGTAAAGCCTTTTGAAGATGCCGTTGGCTATTGGGAAGCCGAGCAGCCGTTTGCTTACGATTTATTGAAAAAGAACTTTGCACACAATGATGAATTGCGCGCTTTGATTCTGCCGTATTTAAAAAACTGGGATCCCGAGCGCGTAGCAGTGATGGATTTTTTAATTCTTAAAATGGCTTTGTGTGAATTGCTCTATTGCCCTACGGTGCCTGTAAAAGTTACCATCAACGAATACATTGATATATCTAAGTTCTATAGCACACCAAAAAGTAAAGACTTTGTGAATGGTGTTTTGGATAAAATAAAAAACCAGTTACAGGAAGACGGCTCTATTAAAAAACAAGGCAGGGGATTGGTAGAATAATTCAGTAAGCAATAAATTTTGCAAACAATACAACAACATAACACAACTCGAATAAATTCGCGCTCCATGAAGAAAGTAACATTCATTGCAATGCTTTTGGTTTTGCTTATAGCAACAGAATCTTGCCGCAGAAAAGGCAATGAAATTTTGCGCAACGGAGGCTTAACCACCGAAATGATTAAGGACTCTACAAGAGTATCTTTTGCGGAAACGGAATTTGTATTTGGTACCATCAATCAGGGTGATAAAGTGGAGCATGTTTTTTCTTTTACAAACGTGGGCGATAAAAATTTAATCATTGCAAATGCCTTTGGCAGTTGCGGCTGCACTGTGCCGGAATATCCCAAAGAGCCAATTGCTCCGGGTAAATCGGGTGAAGTGAAAGTTACTTTTAACTCAGAAGGCAAAGAAGGCAATCAAAAGAAAAGTATCACTATGGTAATGAATACTTCATTGAGAAATGAGGTAGTATATTTGAGCGGGTTTGTGGCGAAAAAGGAGTAGGCAGTGGTTCGGCTACGCTCACCATGACAGTAGGCAGTAAAATTTTTAAATCTTAAATCAATAAATCTTAATTCTTAAATAATCAATCAAATGTTTACACTTCTTCAGGCATCAGGCGGTTTCGACCCAATCATTCTTTTAATCTATGGCGGTCTTTTTGTAGTTATCTACTTCTTTTTTATTCGTCCGCAAACACAAAAAGCAAAGGCGCAGAAAACCTATATCGAGCAATTGGATAAAGGTGCAAAAGTGGTTACCACAGGCGGCATTCACGGCAGAATTTTGAAAGTTGAGGAAACAACTTTCCTTGTTGAAATAGACAACAACGTGAAAATTAAAATCGAAAAAAGTGGTATTTCGATGGAGCTTACCAAGCCGCTGAATGAAGAGAAGAAGGACTAATTATTCGTCTGTCTTTATCACCCGTGTTATTCTGAGATTTATCTCGTATATTCTGTGAACCGGAAAACACATAAAAAATAAGCCCTTTTCATCCCATTACAACACAAATAAAAAAGCCGCTGTAATGCTTCAATGCTACAGCGGCTTTTTATTTTCTGTTATTGCTTAATCCGTTTTTAAATTCAGGATTACTTCTTTACCGCCAATCACTGCGCGAATTATTCCGCCTCTTTCAACCCTGATGGTTTCGTATTTATTTTCAATAAGCACTTTGCCCTGCTTGTTAATCATGCCTGCCAGTCCATTCTTGCGGGTAATTGCCCAAGGTCCGTTGAAGCTGCTGATGTCACCATAAATATTATCCACAATTATTTTCCCTGTCATATCAATCATTCCTTTCAGCCCCTTCTTGGTGGTATACGCAATGCCATCTCTTCCGAAGCGACCGATATGGTCAAACTGTGGTTTTATGAGTTCTTTACCTGCTTGCGTTACCAATCCTGCTTTACCGTTTTCCCACGCAACGGCAACGCCCTGATTAAATTTTTCAATTCTATCGTACTGTTTGGTTACTTCTTGCGAAAACAGAACTGCCGAAACCGACATCAGTAAAATGGTGAATAGTTTTTTCATATCTTATGTTTTTATGTACCACAAAACTAATAATGTAGCGATAGAAATGAAATTACAGCAATGACTAAAACAAAAATCCCGCACAGATTGCTCAATGCGGGATTCCGAAAAGTACCAACAATAATTTAGTGCGTAATGATTTGCAGCTTTTTGGTGATGACTTGCTTTTTGCCTTCGTTGCCTGCAAAATTCGCCTGCATCATATAGTTACCCGCGGCAAGCAACGAGCAATTGAATGAGTTGATAGTTTTGCCGCTGCTGTATTCATCATCTTTGAAAACATTTTGTACCACCTGCCCCAAGTTGTTGTACAACGTTACTTCCACTCTGCCTTCCTGCGGAAATTCATAACCAAAAAACACTTCGGTGGTTGCAGGATTCGGATACACGGCAAACGAACCGAAATCAGTTCTGTCGGCTTCCAAAATTCTCGTGATATTCATTTCGGGTTGATGAAAACCCTGTGTAAGAATTGTGTTAGCATTTGTAAATGTTTCCACCATCGCCATTTCGCCAACGGTATATGAAAGGCTCACACCGCCTACGCTTGCGTACCCTCCGGCACTTGCAATAACTTCCGGACTAAGCGATTGGCTAAACGAAAAAGAAGAACTGCACACAGCAGCGATGAGCAATAAGTTTTTCATTGTATGAATATTTTGAATGTCAAATTAAGTCTTTCATTTTCAGAAATGCAAACTTTTTGGTACAGTATTTCTGCGCAATACACATTTGGCTGTTTGCGCACAATTCAATTTGTTCGATTCTATTATGAAATTTGCTTTTAGAAATGAAAAAGAATTTTCTTGCTTATTGGAAAAAAATTCCTGCATGGTTGCGCAATCCATACATCATTACGTTTGCGTTTTTTGCAGCGTGGATGTTGTTTTTTGATGAAAATAATTTTGCCATGCAATGGAAAAGAAAATCTGAAATTGCAGCGTTATCAGAAAAAATCGGCTTCTATGAAAAAGGAATCAGGGAAACCCGCCACGAGTTGAAAGAACTGACATCCAACCCCGAAACACAGGAAAAATTTGCGCGTGAACACTACTACATGAAACGCGACAATGAGGATGTTTATGTGTTCCGAAAATTTGAAGCAGAACAACAAAAACCGAAAAGCTGGTGGCAGAAAATATTCAGTTGAAATCTTCGCAAATTCTGTCGCTTTCTCCGCAACATTTTACCGGTTATGAATTGTTAGACAGCGGTAATGGTTTGAAGTTGGAACGCTTTGGCGATTATATTACTATTCGTCCTGAACCGCAAGCGGTTTGGAATACTTCGCAAACAATTAAAGAATGGGAAAATCAGGCGCACGTTAGGTTTGTGCCAACGGGAAGCAATGCCGGAACATGGAAAAAATTTCGCGCAATGCCCGACAACTGGAAGCTGACTTACAACCATAATTTTCCTTTTACTTTGAAGTTGGCTTTGACGGGATTTAAGCACGTTGGTGTGTTTCCCGAGCAGGCGGTGAACTGGGATTTTATCACGGAATCTGTTTCGCTACTGAAAGCAAAAACACCGCAACCGAAATTTCTGAATTTGTTTGCCTATACAGGCGCGGCAACTTTAGCCGCAAAAGCCGCAGGCGCGGATGCAACCCATGTGGACTCAATCAAACAGGTAGTTTCGTGGGCGAATGAAAATATGCAACTAAGCGGATTAAAAGACATTCGTTGGGTGGTGGAAGATGCCATGAAGTTTGCCAAGCGCGAAGTGAAACGCGGCAATTTTTACAACGGAATAATTCTCGACCCGCCCGCTTTCGGGCATGGACCTTCGGGCGAAAAATGGAAGCTGGAAGACAACATTTTAGAGTTGATGGAAACCGTTCAACAACTGCTGCATCCGCAGCATCATTTTCTGATTCTGAACGCTTATTCGCTTGGTTTTTCTTCTTTAATTCTTGAAAATCTTATTCAACAAAAATTTAAGAAAAACTATTTCGCCATCGGTGAATTATTTATTCCCGATGGTTTTGGAAAGAGGCTGCCGCTTGGCGCATTTGCGCGGTTGAGAAGCGAATAACATTGAATCAAAAATGACTACCTAAATCATACACAAATCATAAATATCCTACACCAATCAGCGTTCTGTTTTTATTATTTTATGCAAACCATAACTAAAAACAATCACCCCGATAAAAATTCCGGCTAACAAAAGATTGTAATAAGTAAGTGCCAACAAAGCCACCAATGAAATTGTCAAAGCCACCGCAGGAAAAAACGGGTAGAAAGGCGCGATAAAAGGACGGTGCAAATCGGGTTCGCTTTTTCTAAGTTTAAAAAGTGACAGGCAAGAGATAGCATATAAACTCACTGCGCCAAAAACAGCAATCGTAATTATCTCGCCTGTTCTGCCTGTAAAAAGTGCAATCACACCAATCAACATATTAAACCACAAAGCAAGATGCGGTGTGTGAAATTTAGGATGAATTTTACCCAGCATTTTCGGAAAATTTCCGCTCTTGCCAAATTCATAAGTTGCTCTTCCTGCAGCAAGCAGCAAACCATTGAACGATGCAATAAATCCAAACAAGCCAACGCTTATCAGTGTATG
>CAZSEG010000039.1:0-22882 GCA_964605875.1 uncultured Chitinophagaceae bacterium | reverse complement strand
CGCTTTCTTTAGGATTGAAAAATGAAACCAACCTGAGCCGCAACGATAACCAAACATGGCGCACGGCAAACGGTGTTACGAATAAAGACACCATTGCAAGTTTTCTTTTCCGCTACTACGAAAATATTGCTGCGGGTTACTTCACTTACGGCAATCGCTTTGGCTTATTCAGCTTCAACATCGGCTGCCGTGCTGAGCACACTTATGTTGCTTCACAACTTTCAGGTGTAAACCAAAACTACATCAGCTTTTTTCCTGATGCCACGCTTACTTTCGATTTGAAAAAACAAAATACACTTTCATTTAGTTACGGAAGAAGAATCGGTCGCCCTTCGTTCTACCAACTCAATAACTTCTTTACACCTTACGACCAATACACGCTCGAAGAAGGCAACCCGCAACTGCGCCCGCAATTCACGAATACTGTGATTGCAGAATACTCCAAGCAATTCAAACAAAATTCCCTGTACACCAATTTCACATTTAATCATACTTCGGGCTTGATGGAGCAAATCAGTTTTTTAGATGATAAAAACGTGATGCACCTTAAATGGATAAATGCCGGAACTTACAGCACCTTAAATTTAGAGCTTGGCGGTAATTTTCAACCCGTGAAATGGTGGAGCATGAGTGTGAACTTAGGCATCAGGCAGCTATTTTTTAATGTGCAGGTGGCGGATACTTTCATCAACAAAACTGCTTTTGTAAGCGATTTGTGGATGTCGCACAACTTTAAGATGCCGTGGAAATTGCAGTTGCAATTGCAGGGCAATGTAAACTCGGGTTGGCCCGGTGCGCAAAACACCTCCATGCCTTCGGGGCAATTGGATGTAACGCTGAAAAGAAGTTTCTTAAAGGATAATAACCTTACCGTTGCATTGAGTTGCCGCGATGTAACAAATACTAACTTTTGGAAAGGAGAAACCGTTGCGCCCACCTTTACCAGCAATGGTTTTTGGAAGCCTGAATCGCGCATTGGTTATCTCACTATCAGCTACAATTTTGGCGAAAAAGTAAATGCGCCCGCAAGAAGAAACATTGAAAACCAAAGGTTGAGTGGCGGTGGCGGAAGAGGATAGGGATTTACTATTTACGGATTTATACTGAACCAACTTAGGTTTTGGAAAATGGAATAAGGCTAAGAGACATTGGTCATTTTTTGTATTCTTAAAAACTATTAGCACCTTTCACACCGCAAAAAATAAAAAATGGAAGAGCAGGAAATAAGGTCAAAGATGTTGGGCTATGCCGCAAAAGCATGGGGCTTTTCGGATGCAGCAATCGAAAATTCTTTTGACCCGTTGGTTAGCTTATTGCTTGGCGCGGGTGCGCACGAAATTGGTAAAGTATATCACGAAATACATTCTACAGAAAGCAGGCTTTTGTTGAAACTTACCCAACTGCTCACACCCGATGTATTAACAGGCGCAACACCTGCACACGCTCTGTGTCATGCCACTCCGATTGATGTTGATGGCGTAACCAATGCTTATCAGCATTTTTATTTTCAGCGGAAAACCGAAACCCGTTTCGGCAGAGATGAAATGGAAGATGTGTTTTTTACTCCTGCGGGCGATTTCGCGCTTTCGGCAGCCGAAGTGAGAATGCAGGCTTCGGGTAACAAATTGTTTGCATACAAAACTGCATTGACAAAAGAAACTGCGGCAAACAGTGATGGCGCAAATATTGCCGCCAATAAAATCTGGATTGGCATTGAAGCGTTGGAAGACTGGAAATACATCAAAGAAATCAGCTTGTTTTTTGAAAACCGAAACCCCGCAGAATCCAATTCATTTTACAAAGATTTAGCCTCTGCCACTATTACTTGCAACGGCAAGATTCTTGCAACAAAAGTCGGATTGAATGATAAGCGAAATGCAAACAGAACACTGCATCAAAAATTAGTTGAAGGGCATTACAATATCACGGCTCAAAGCGAAGAGCACATCCAATCTTTTTACAACAGTCAGTTTGTAAATTTAATTTTGCCTGACGGTTTACTTGAAGAAAATTCAGTTCAACCGCCCGATTATCCCGAAGAAATTTTTCCTGCAAGCGCCTTTCAGAAAAACCCGAAAAAGTTGCTTTGGTTCAGTGTAGAAATTCCCGGTAAAAACAAGAAATATAATTTACCCGATGTCGTTTGCGCCTTGAATTGTTTTCCTGTTATCAACAGAAGAAAAGAAGAATTCACTTATCGTTTGCACGATAAGCACACCATTATCGCGCTGCAATCGCCCGGCAGATTTTTAGATATTATTGATGTTCGCTCGCAGGATGATGTGCCGTATTTTGAAACTGCCATCAGCAACCCTTCGCAGGCAGAGGCAGGAAGCTATCTTCTGCGTCATAGCGGCACAGGACGTTTTGATAAACGCAACGCACTTGAAATGACCGAGTATCTTTTGCAGTTGCTGCGCGATGAAAGCGCATCGTTTGCCGCGCTTGGAAAAGATTTGATTGAGTCGCAGGTGAAACAGGTGAATCAACTGATTTCTGCTATTGAACAAAGGGTTGCATCGGCAAAAAAAACAGGCGATGAATCGTTGAGCTATTTAATCGTGAATGCACTTAATTTTCCCGAAAATATATTTGTTCAATATTGGCATACCGATGCTGAATCTGCCAATCAAATTCGCCCGGGTACAAAGTTGAATACTTACCAAGGAAATTCTTTTACCCGCGACAGCGTTTATTTGATGACATCATCCACAGGAGGCAGAAATTCTCTTTCTCCGATTGAAAGTGTTTCGGTTTACAAAAATGCCGTGCTGACCCGTCAACGCATTGTTACACCTAAGGATATTGAAACCGCTTGCTTTATGATTGGCGGCAGCAATCTTGCGAAAGTGCAGATTAAAAAAGGCGTGATGATAGAAGCGGGTACGGATGGAAATTATGTTCGCTGTGTAGATGTGAAAATTCAATTCAAACCTAATACTGTGCAGGCGGAAGAGGCGGGTTTGGTATGCCGTGAAATTCAAACCTATCTGGAAAATCATTCCAGCGGTATGTATCCGTTTAATGTGGAGATTGCGTAGGGGACTTTGAAAGTCTGACCAAGGTCAGACCAAGTAAACTTATTTCGGGCGATAAATTGCCTCTGCATTTTTATACCAATAATCTTTGTTTAAAGTCATTGGCTTTGTTTGTTGGTTGTTGTACAAAAGCATTTGGTCGGTGTAATGTTTTGATTCCGGTTTGTTGGACGCGCCATAAGGTGATATGGTATGAATCTCCGGTCCATCCTTTGTAAACTTCACCAAACAGATATAAGACTCGCCAATAAACACACGAAACTTTCCATTCTTGTAAGGGTCAGGATATTTAGCGCGCCATTGATCGGGTCCACCCGAAACGGGCAATTCAATATCACCGCGCTGATGCACAAAAAGTTTTCCGTAAGGCACAAAAACTTTACCGAAATCTTTCAGCAATTCATCGCGCCCTTTGCTTAAATGTTTGGCATAAGTTTGATGGCGGAACTGCTTGTCTTCTATACATTTCTGCTCAATTTCACTATTGCCGAGTTCGTTGAATAAATTCCAGAAACTTTTCAGGTAAAGTCCCATCAATGTATCGTCAGCTTCGGTAGTTCTGTTCCATTTTTTCAGCGCAACAATCAAATCGGCTACATCCGGAAACTCCTTTTCATTCATTTCTGTAAAATCCGAAATGTCAATATCCCGCAACGGCATGGTTACTTTAGAAGCAAACTTGTTGTCGTATTTTATTTTCAGAAAATCGTTCCAGTCAATTTTATTGTATTCGCTAATCATTTCATAGAACCTTCTGCTGCGGTTGGTTTCAGTCATTTTATAACCCATTGTCGGGTCATATTTTTCGGGTTTTGGATTTTCATTTTCGCATGTTGTAAAGAATGCAGAATTGTTTGTGTTGAAGACATAACCACATTCAGGATTCAATACCTGCGGCAGGTTTTTAATGTCGTGATATTCTGTCCATAAAGTTTTTGTGGTGTTGCCGGGTACGGTATTTTGCCAGTCGTAGCCTGCTGCGCGTTTGGGCAACAAACCATTGCTTAATGAATAAATTGTATCGTATTTATCGCCATAAATAAAAGTCATCATTGCTGCCGCGTGTGTGTCTAATGCAGCGCGCCATTGTGTAAAGTTTTGCGCCTTATTCATGCGGTAATATTGCTCGATGGTTTTGCAGGTTTGCGTAGCCCCCAGCCGAAAAGAAAATGCACCTTGCTTTGTAACTAATGTAGGTCCGTAAATGCTGTTCCATATTTTTTTCCAAACAGGTAAAATGAACTTCCCTTTTTTGCTGAGGTTCACTTCCATTTTAGCTTTGCCTGTTTCTAACTTCAAACTTTTGCCATCCACTATGTAATGGTTTTTCTTTTTAGGGTCAAGCTGTAGTTGAAATACATCCACCAAATCCAATTCATTCACGGTGTGCGCCCAACCAAGGTGTTCATTCACGCCATGAAAAATTGTAACGCCACCATGAAAAGTTCCGCCAAGAATATTCAAGCCTTCTTCGCTTACCAAATGCGCTTCGTACCAACTCATCGGACCTTCTAACGGCTGATGAGAGTTGATGTCGAGATATACATTTCCATCTTTAGTAAATTTTGAATTTGCCGCAAAAGCATTGGAGCCTTTGCCCGCAGCGCGCATATCGGCAGGCTTTTCTACGCCATCAACAATTCTGCGAATTGGTCCATCAACACCACTCAGTAAAGCATACGAAAGCATGTATCCCGCAACCACATCTTTGCCCGTAGCAGGAAAAGCCTTTTTTACCAAAACTTCTTCGGGATGCAGCTTTGCATATTTGTTTACCGCCAAAACATAAGCCTCAATATATGTTCTTACATCAGGCGACAAATCATTGTAATGTTCTTCAATGAATTGAGGAGTGCGCATCAGTTGTACTGCATAATCAATTACTGCACCTTCTTTTCCTTTCCATCGCGCCATTATATGCTTGCCGGCAAGCAAAGCCCATTGCAGCGTTTTAAAATCATCTTCGCAGGTTGCCCAGCCTAAGCCGTAAGCAACATCCGGATCGGTTTTGCCAAATATGTGCGGCACACCAAAACTGTCGCGCACAATTTCAACATTGGCTGCATAATCGCGTTGGGCAAAAGAGAAGGTTGCACTGCAAAGCAATGAGAAGAGAAGAATAATTTTTGCCATAAAAAAACGAATGAAATGTACGAATGAAAGAAGCACAACAAATATAAAGCTACGCTGAACGCACTAATCGTTAAGAAAGAATAAAAATTTGGCTGCACTGTCTTTCAGAGTGTTTCAAAAAACAAGAGGCTGTATAGTTTTATACAGCCTCTTTTCAATCAGCAATTCCGGCAACAGCCGGATAACCATACTGGGAATTGACAACATGGGTTGATGTGATTCAAATGTATATTGCTCACCGGTTATTTCAAAATATTTTTCAACAAAAAAGCCGCTCGAAAAATCAAGCGGCTTCATCTTTAATACTAAAATGCAAAAACTATTTTGCGGCTTTTAAATCTACTGTAATATTCACTTCGGGTTTAATCATTTTATCGCCCAAAGAATTATCTGCTCCGTAGCTTACGTTCCATTGCGAGCGGTCAATGTTGAAGTTTGCAGTTGCCGAAACTTCTGTTTCCGTGATGGTAACTTTTGCCGGAAAAGTAACATTCTTGGTAGCATCTTTCAATGTTAAATTGCCGCTGATTTTGTGTGTGTTTTCGCCTTCTGCTGCGGCTTCCACGCCCGTGATTTCAAATTTCGCGGTAGGATATTTTTCGGTTTCAAAAAAGTCGCCACTTTTTAAATGCGCTTCTAATTTGTCTTTGTATTCGCCCTGCAAATCGCTGTTGGTTAGCGAGTTTATATCAATTGTAAAATTGCCTGCCGTAAGGTTGTTGTCCGCAACGGTTAAAGTTCCTTCCGTCAATTTCAAAGTGCCGTTATGTTGTTTCACGGGCGATGCACCAATCCATTTTAATACGCTGGTTTCGGTGTTCACTTTGTAATTTGTGCCCGCAGAAGTTGCTGCTGCCTGTTCTTCCGTTACCTGAGCTTCTTCACCTTTTGGTGTTGTGTCGCAGGATGTAAAAAATAAAACGCTGCCTGCCATAATTGTAAATGCAAATTTTTTCATGATAAATTTTTGGTTTTTAAAATATGTGTTTAAACATTAAATATTAGGACAAATATCATAAAATAATTTGAATTAGAAAGAATGAAAACTAAAAAATTTGCTTTCCTGCCACTTCGCACTTCATTTCCTACGATTGGCTTGAATTTATTCCGTCTATGCGCAGTGGTATTCTACATTCGCATCGTCAATAAAACGACCTAATCTATTTTCTGCAAAATGAAGACAATATTACTTCCTGTTCTTGCTTTTGGAATTGCGCTTTTACCTTCCTGTAACATTAACCCGACCGTAAAGCCCGAACGCAAAGAAATCATTGAAGCCGTTTACGCTTCGGGCTTCGTGGTTTCAAAAAACGAGTACAAATTATTTGCGCTTGGCGATGGCTACATCACGCAGCAATTCAAAAAAGCGGGCGAAGCGGTGAAGCAGGACGAAGCCGTTTATCTGGTTCAAAGCGAAGCGCAGCAGGCGAAGTATGGCGCAGCATACACGGCTTACCAGTTTGCTTTGGAAAACACAAAAGAAAATTCTGCCGCGTTGCGCGAATTGGAAAATATCATCAGCAATGCGCAACTGAAATTTCAGAATGATTCGCTTTCGTTTTCGCGTTCAAAAAATATGTTTGAGCAGGGCGTGATTAACCGCAATGAATTTGACAAAGCGCAGTTGGCTTTTAATGTTTCAAAAAACGATTTGCAGAATGCGTGCGAACGCTACCGCAAAACAAAAGACCAGTTGAACGTGGAAGCGAAAAATGCGCAAAGCGTTTTGCAGGCAGCCGCAACCGATGCGGGCAATTACACTTTAAAAAGCATCATCAACGGCATGGTTTATGAAACCTACAAAGAGGTCGGGGAAATTGTGCGAAGGAATGATGTGGTGGCGTTGCTTGGCGCGCAGGATGAAAAAATATTGCAGTTGTCGGTTGACCAGCAGGACATTGACAAAATAAAAACAGGGCAGGAAGTGATTGTAAAAATTGATGTTACGGGCGATAAAATTTACAAAGCGCGCGTTACAAAAATTTATCCCGCTATGAACCAGAATGAACAAAGTTTCAGGGTGGATGCGGAGTTTGAAAAGGGCTACGAAATCAGCTTCATCCGAACATCGGTTGAAGCGAATATCGTGATTGCAAAAAAGGAAAATGCGCTGGTGATTCCGCGCAAAGCGCTTTCTGCCGAAAACAAAGTGAAAGTAAAAGGCGGTAATGAAATTCAGCTTGAATTGGGTATCGGAAATTTAGCCGAAACCGAAGTGCTGAAAGGCTTGAACGGAAATGAGGAAATTGAAATTGTTGATGAGAAATAGAGAGTAGAGAATAGAAATCAGAGAACAGAAAGCAGAAATCAGAGAATAGAGAGCAGACGAACAATAAGAAACATTAAATAAAAAATCATGAAAGATTGGGCTTCACAATTAGACAAAATAACCGTGCATTTTTTTGAGAACTTCGGTTCACTTTCGGCAGCGCAACTGAATTGGAAACCCAATGCTCAAACGTGGAGCATCGCTCAAAATATTGACCATTTAATTGTTGTAAACGAAACCTATTATCCTGTTTTGGCTTCTCTGAAAAAGGGAACATACAAAACACCTTTCATCGCAAAACTTGGTTTTATAGTTTCATTTTTAGGCAAGACCGTTCTTAATGCAGTTAAGCCTGACAGAAAGAAAAAGATGAAAACATTCCCGATTTGGGAACCAACCGTCAGCCAAATAAAAGACGACATACTTAAACAATTTGAAAAGCATCAAACCGAACTGAAACGAGAGATTGAAGCCTCGAAAGAATTGATTGAAAAAGGGACGATAATTTCATCACCTGCGAACAAAAATATCGTGTATAAGCTCGAAACAGCTTATGACATTATTGTTTCCCACGAACAAAGGCATTTGGAACAGGCGAAAGAAATTCTGCAATTATTGACAAACAACAACAACCACTAAAGCGGTTTTGCGTCAGCCGATATGAGAAGAAAAACTTGAAACAAAACTTATTTAAACCACATAGACACATAGTTGATTGGGATAAAAAATTTAATGCAAAACAAAATAAGCTACTATAAAATTCTCTTTGTGAAACTCTCTGTGTGCTTTGTGCCTTTGTGGTTTATTTTTCTAACTGCAAAGAAAGAAACACAGAGTGTTTGCTTTCGCAAACTTGGTTTTCGCGCAAGCAACTATGTGTCTATGTGGTTTAAAATATCAACATGAACGTAAATTTTGAAATAGCTAAAACGCACTTGCTTGCGAAGAAACGCCAGACGCTGATTGCGATGCTGGGCGTAACTTTCGGCATCGGTATGTACATCCTGATGATTAGCTTTATGACGGGCTTCAATGAATATCTTGAAGATTCAATGCTTTCATCCACGCCCGATGTGCGCATTTACAACGACATCAAAACCGATTACAACAATGCCATTCTGAAAGAGATAACCGATTCCGCAACTTCGATGGTGATTGTGCATCATCCCAAGCCGAAAGACATTCAGCCGAACCTCAAAAACCCGAGCGCGATAATGAACGATTTAAAAAAAGACGAACGAACGTTAGCCATTTCACCGCAACTGACCACGCAGGTTTTTTACAGCAGCGGACCCGTGCAAATCAACGGCTCGTTGCAGGGCGTAAACATCCTGGAAGAAGCGCAGCTTACGCGCCTCAACGAAAAAATGAAAACGGGAAAAATTGAAAATCTTCTGACCAACGACAACGGCATTTTAATGGGTCACGGACTTGCAAAAAAACTGAACGTGAAAGTGGGCGATTTGATAAGCCTCGCAACGCCAAAAGGAACATCCATGCGGTTTCGCTTGGTGGGCACTTTCCAGTTCGGCATCGGCACTTTGGATAATGTGCGCAGCTATGTGAGCCTGAACAAAGTACAGCAACTGATGGGCAAAAACAATCGGTATATCACCGACATCAACATCAAATTAAAAGACAACACACGCTCAAAAATTACGGCAAAAGAATATGCCGAAAAGTATCATTACTTAGCGGAAGATTGGGAAACAACCAACGCTTCGGCAATGGTGGGAATCAAAATCAGGAACACGATGACAACCGTTGTGAGCTTCACGCTACTGATGGTGGCGGGTTTCGGCATTTACAACATCATGAACATGACCATTCAAAACAAACTGAAAGATATTGCGATTCTCAAAGCGCAGGGATTCAGCGCGGGTGATGTGCGTCAAATATTTCTTACACAATCTGTAACCATAGGAATATTAGGCGCAATATTGGGCATGATACTTGGCTTTGTCATGAGCTACGGTGTGTACAGTTTACCTTTTCCCGAAAACGAGTCTATCAGCATCACAAGATTTCCCGTAACCTTCCATATCAAGCATTATGTTTTTGCGGTTGTTTTCGGAGTAGTTACCACGCTTTTTGCAGGATTATTTCCAAGCATCAAAGCGGGAAAGATAGACCCTGTGGCGATTTTGAGAGGGTGATTTTTTAGATGTGAGATGAAAATAAATTTATGATTGAAGATTAACGATTGCAGATTTATGAAGTAAACAGCCATGAACGCGAAGGCTATTTCAAATTCTCTATTTGTATTTTTTACTTCTGAAATCAAGAATCGTTAATCTTCAATCGTTAATCAAAATGGAACAAGCTAAATACACACAACTTTTAAAAAAATGAAAACATTTGATACAGCAAACAATAGTGAAGGTACGGTTTTAAAAGCCACCAACCTCAACAAACATTTCTACGAACCCGAAGATTTTCACGTGCTGAAAAACATCAACTTCACAGTGAAGGAAGGGGAGTTTCTGAGCATTGTAGGCAAAAGCGGCTGCGGCAAATCAACGCTGCTGTATCTGCTTTCAACAATGGATACCGATTACACGGGCGACATCTTCATCAAAGGCAAAAAGCTGACAGGACAAACACAGGAGCAGTTAGCGAAATTCCGAAATGAGCATATCGGCTTTGTGTTCCAGTTTCATTTTTTACTGCCTGAATTTTCTGCACTAAAAAACGTGATGATACCTGCCGAAAAATTAGGCAAATATTCCAAAAGTGAAATTCAGGACAGAGCGTATGAAAAATTAAAATTGCTCGATATGCAAGACCACGCATTGAAGCAATCATCCAAACTGAGCGGTGGACAGGCGCAGCGCGTAGCCATTGCGCGCGCGCTCATCAACGACCCTGCAATCATCATGGGCGATGAACCCACAGGTAACTTAGATTCAGTCAATACCAAAACTGTTTTCGATATTTTGAAAGACCTTTCGGTGAGTAAAAAGCAAACCATTATTTCCGTTACCCACGACCCTGAATTTGCAGCCGCCAGCGACAGGATTATTGAAATGAAAGACGGAGAGATTATTTGAATGATGAATTTTAATAACCACATAGAAACATAGTTTTAATGACGAAAAAATATTTGGATGAACTCACTTATGAAATAATCGGCAGCGCAATAGAAGTGCATAAGATTATGGGAAGAGGATTATTGGAAAGCGTTTATCACGAGTGCATGAAAGAAGAGCTAAAACATAGAAAAATAAATTTTCAGACAGAGACGAAAGTTCCTGTTGTATATAAAGAAAAGCTCCTCGATTTGGATTTCAGGTTCGATTTATTGATAGAAAATTGTATTGTGGTAGAGCTAAAAGCTGTTCAGGAGATGACAAAAGTTTTTGAAGCGCAGCTTCTCACTTATATGAAACTTCTGAAATGCCCGAAAGGTATTCTTATCAATTTTAATTGCGCAAACATTTTCTATGAAGGACAAAAAACTTTTGTCAGTGAACATTTCAATTTACTACCCGACCAATGATAAAAAACTATGTTTCTATGTGGTTAAATTTTGATGTTATTTAATGTATATCTGATGCAGAAAATGAAAATTGATAAAGAAACAATTGTCGGGCTTCATGCGTTGCTTGCCATTACTTTATTCAGCTCGGCAATCGGCATTGTGGTTTTCAGAAATGAAGGTCTGAACTGGCATCTCACAACCGCTTCGCTCATGGCGGTGAGCCTGCTGTGCATCGCAGTTACGTTTCGCGTTATTGACAAAGTGTTAGACCGTTATTTTCCTTTTGAAGAAAATATTTTCAAGCGTTTTTTCATACAGCTTCTTGCATCGGTTGTTGCTATCCTATTGTTCAGGTATATCACTTTTTTGCTTGTGGGCAATACGCTTTTGGCACAGTTGCGCCTTGACACTTTGCCCATTGAATTGCTTGGCGTTGTGGTACTTGTAAATGCGCTGATGTGCGCGGTTTATATTCTCACCATGATGGGCTATCATTTTATTCAGCGATGGAAAGAAAGTACGCTACGCACAACAGAACTCGAAAAAGAAAAAGCGATTGTGCAATTTGAAAATTTAAAGAACCAGTTGAATCCGCATTTTCTTTTTAATAGTCTTTCATCATTAAACAGTTTGATTGATGAGAACCCGAAATTAGCTTCGGAATTTTTACAGCAACTTTCAAAAGTATATCGCTACCTGTTGGAAAATAATGAGAAAAGCACGGTTACGCTTTCAAACGAGCTTACGTTTATCGAAAATTATTTAAGCCTGCTCACCACCCGCTTTGGCGATGGATTGAAAATTTCGATTGACATAAGCGAACAATGCAAAGAAAAAATGCTTACGCCTGTTACGTTGCAGGTTTTGATTGAAAATGCGATTAAGCACAACATCACAAGCGCAAAGCAACCGCTCAATATTTCCATCAAAACGGAAGACGATTTTTTGTTAGTGGAAAATAACCTGCAACGCAAAAGCATTATTTCACATTCGCATAAAAGAGGGTTGAACCAGTTAAGAACACTCTACGGCTACATCACACAAACACCGATTGAAATTGTTGAAACGCCAGATTTTTTCACCGTAAAAATTCCGTTGCTGTCATGATGAAAATTGTAATTATTGAAGATGAAACTTTGAATGTAAAAAGCCTGAAAAAGTTAATCAGGCAAATCAAGCCCGATGCGGAAATTATCAATGAGCTGGATACCGTTGCGGCAAGCGCGGAGTGGTTCAGAACGCATCCGCAGCCCGATTTGATTTTTATGGATATTCAGCTTGCCGATGGCATCAGCTTTGATATTTTCAAAGAGGTGGAAATCACTGCGCCAATTATTTTTACAACGGCTTACGATAAATATGCCATTCACGCTTTCAAGGTAAACAGCATTGATTATTTGCTGAAACCGATTGAAGCTAATGCGCTGCAAAAAGCATTTGAAAAATTAGAACGGCTCACCGCAAACACAAAATTGCTGAACGAGCAGATGCAATTATTTTTGAAATCAATTCACAATCCGAACAAGCAATACAACGAGCGTTTTTTGGTGCATGACAAAGGCGGCATGGCGCCTGTGCCTGCGGATGATGTGGCTTACTTCATCAAAGAATCCATCATTTATTTAGTAACCAATTCCAATCAAAGATTAGTAACCGATTACCATACTTTGGATGAGTTGGAAGAAATCGTAAACCCCGAAAAATTCATCCGCGCCAACCGCCAGATTTTATTACATAAAAGTCAGGTGGCGAATTACAAAAAACACTACACGGGCAAAATGACCGTCCACATCAAAATTGAACCCAAGCTCGAAATTGATGTGAGCCGCGAAAAAAGCCATGAATTTTTGAATTGGTTAGAACATTAGCAAGTGTCAATTCATTTCAATTACCAACAATTCAAAATATAAGTTGCTATTCTGATTCGCGCTGTTATTTTTGCAGCGGGCAAGTCTTATACGATCAGCTCCTGCTGAACCCTCCAGATGGGAAACCAAGCAAAGGTAGGCGGTTGTAGCGGTGCGATATGGGTAACTTGCCCATTTTTATTTCTGATTACAGATTTCAGAATTGTGATTTTGTTAGTTATTTATCTTCAAATTTTCAAATCATCTCATTTTCAAATTATTCAGCATGAAATTCTTCATAGACACAGCCAACCTCGACCAGATTCGCGAAGCAAATGAACTGGGCGTTTTAGACGGTGTAACCACCAATCCTTCGTTAATGGCTAAAGAAGGCATCAAAGGCGAAGCCGCAGTGAATCAGCACTATGTTACCATCTGCAATTTGGTGAACGGACCTGTTAGCGCAGAGGTTATTTCTACCGATTTTAAAAGCATGGTGGAAGAAGGAAAAAAATTAGCTGCGCTGCACCCAAACATTGTGGTGAAAGTGCCGATGATTAAAGATGGCATCAAAGCCATTAAGTGGTTTACCGAAAACGGCATTAAAACGAATTGCACATTGGTATTCTCTGCTGCGCAGGCATTGTTAGCTGCTAAAGCGGGTGCTACAATGGTTTCTCCTTTTATCGGTAGAATTGACGATGGTAACTGGGATGGCGTAAACCTGATTGAACAAATCCGTTTGATTTACGACAACTACGGCTACGAAACCGAAATTCTTGCAGCATCCATCCGCAACAGTTTACACATTGTTCGCTGTGCCGAAGTAGGCGCTGACATTGCAACCTGTCCGCTTTCATCTATTCTTACTTTGTTCAATCATCCGCTTACTGATATAGGTTTGGCTAAGTTTCTGGAAGACTATAAAAAAGTGAATGGGTAAACTTTTTAAAAACATGGGACGACATATTTGTTTACTGCTTTCTGCCTACTGCCTGCTTCTTCTTTCCTCTTGTAATTATCCTACAAAAGCAAGTATCGAAAAGCTGTCACCAAGCGGAAAAGTAAAGGTCAATATCGAAGCCAATCGCCTTACAGGTGTTGAACCCTGGAAGGTAAACATCAAAGTAAAAGCCTATAACTTTAAAGAAGGACAACTCAGCACAGAAATTATCAGCAATGAATTAGACGACAAAACAGTTGTGTTCAACTGGTTTGAAGAAAGCAGTGCAGATATTGTTTTTAATCAACGGGACAATACCAAAAGAACTTTCCGCTTGATTGCCAATGCACAGCAACTGCAACTTGCCGAAATTCCTTCAACAGAGTAAACCGAATAATCAATAATAACTAATCAATAATCAATTAAGAATATGTCAATCGCAACAGGTCAAGCCGCACCGAATTTCAAATTGTTCAATACCGAAAAACAGGAAGTTGAGCTAAACAGTTTCAAAGGCAAAAACGTAATTCTTCATTTCTTTCCATTGGCGTTTACAGGCGTTTGCACAGCGCAGCTTTGCAATGCCCGCGACAACATGGAAGTTTACACAAAACTCAATGCCGTTGTGTTAGGCATTTCTGTGGATTCTATCTTCTCTTTGGGGGAATTTAAAAAACAACAAAACTTCAACTTCGATTTACTTTCTGATTTCAATAAAGAAACAATCGCAGCTTACGATTTAGTAATAGACCCTTTTGCTTTTGGCATGAAAGGCGTTTCAAAACGCGCTGCTTATGTTATAGATAAAGATGGCGTAGTGCAATATGCCGAAGTAACACCAACACCCGGAGACCTTCCGAATTTTGTTGCCATAAAAGAAACTTTAGAAAAGTTGAACTAAGAATTGCTACTCCACAACCGTAACCTTCACCATGTTTGCTCTGCCTTTTGAAGCCAAAGGCATACTGCCGATGTTGATTACAATTTCACCTGTTTTCAACAACTCTTTTTCCTTCAACATTTTTATTACTTCACGGATAGTGGTGTCTGTACCCACAAAGTTTTTGTAATAGAAAGCGCGAACACCCCAGCACATACTTAGTGCGTTCAGCAAATCTCTGTTTTCCGTAAAAATGAAAATCTGTGCTTTGGGGCGATAGCTGCTCAGCATAAATGCTGTATAGCCGCTGAAAGTCATGCCCACAATGGCTTTGCCGTTTAGTTCGCCACTCATTCGTGCCGCGTTGTAACAGATTGCATCGCTGATAAACGTGGCAGATTTTTTATCTGCTTTCAGCTCCTTGTCGTAAATAATATTGCTGCCTTCAATATTGCGCAGAATCTTTTCCATCACCTGAATCACCTTTACAGGATGCTTGCCGGTGCTTGTCTCTCCGCTAAGCATTACCGCATCTGTTCCATCAATCACCGCATTTGCAACGTCTGTAATTTCAGCGCGCGTAGGGTTCGGATTTTCCACCATGCTTTCCATCATTTGCGTTGCCACCACCACAGGTTTTGCCAATTTGATGCAACGCTTCACAATATCTTTTTGAATCAATGGCATTCTTTCCTGCGCTACTTCCACAGCCAAATCACCACGCGCAATCATAATGCCATCAGCCGCTTTGATGATTTCATCTATTTCCTCTAATGCTTCAGGTTTTTCGATTTTAGCCATCACTTTCATGTAGCTGTTTTTCTCGCCAATAATTTCTTTTAGTTGGCGCACATCGCGTGGCGAGCGCACAAACGAAAGCGCAATCCAGTTTGCTCCGTTTTCCATTGCAAACTTCAAATCGCGTTTGTCTTTTTCGGTTAAAGCAGGAACGGTAGTTTTGGTATCGGGTAGGTTTACGCCTTTATTGCTGCTGATTTTCCCTCCTGTAATCACCCGCGCAACAACAGTATCAATGTTATTGGTAGAAATAACCTTCAACTCTATTTTGCCGTCATCAATCATGATGATTTCGCCTGGGTTTGTTTCCTGCGGCAATGGCTCATAGCTCACATACAATTTCTTGAAAGTGCTTACACATTCCTTGTTTGTAATCTCAATTGTTTGCCCCACTTCCAGCACTTCGTGGTTGTCGCGCACTTTTCCTAACCTGATTTTTGGACCCTGTAAATCCGCAAGTATGCCAATGTTTACATCTAATTCGATAGCGAGTTGCTTCACAAATTTGAAGCCTTCTAAATGCTGCTCGTAAGTGCCATGCGAAAAGTTGAAGCGAAATACATCAACACCTCCTTTTACCATATCCAGCAAAATATTTTTATCGGCACATGACGGACCGTAAGTAGCAATGATTTTTGTTTTGTTAATGTTAATCTTCATAGATGCTGTGTTTTAATTTTCATAGATAACCATTTTTTGAAACTCAACATTCATGCTTAGATTTTATTGTGCAATCATTTGAAATCTCTAAAAACTCAATAATAAATACAATAACCACATAGACACATAGGAAATACAAGTTCGCTTAAAAAACGTGTTCTACATCCTATGCTTATCTGTTAATTACGCTCGTTAAACATTTATTTTTTCTTTTTAAAGCATACATAGCTGCACATAAACACTACAACAATTCTTGCTTCAACTATGTTACTATGTGGTTAATGTGATTTATTAAGGTTCCCACTGCATTACCTGATATTCATGGCATCTAACTTTTTCCTGTATTGCGCTGCCACTTTCATTTGGTCTTCATAGCTTTTCGAGAAGATAGAATAGCCGCTCATATCAGGATTTGCACAGAAGTATAAATACTGATGTTGCTCTGCATTTAAAACTGCGTCAATGCTTATTTTGCGCGGCATACAAATAGGACCCGGAGGCAAGCCTGCATTCAAATATGTGTTGTAAGGCGATTCAAAATTTTTGTGATAATTGGTTACTCTTTTTGCTGTAAAATCTCGCAATGCAAAAACTAAAGTAGGGTCGGCTTGCAGGGGCATTCCTATCTTCAAACGATTGAGATAAACACCTGCAATAGTGGGTAATTCTTTATTGAAAATCGCCTCTTTTTCAACTATCGTGGCAAGCGTAATTACTTCATGTTTTTTCAATCCAATTTTACTTGCTTTTGTTGTTCTTTCTTCATTCCAAAAGCGATTATTTACGGCTGTCATTTTCTCCATAAACTTATCGAAAGGCGTGTTCCACCAAAGCTCATAATTGTCAACAATGAAATGTGTAAGAATGGTAGTGGTATCTAATCCTAACGATTTACAAAATGAATCATTGTTGAGTTGCTGCAGAAAGAAAACAGAATCTAATTCAAGTGTTTTGCCTACCAAGCCTGCAAATTCCTCTTTTGTGCGAATGTTGTAAATCACCAGCTTCACAGGCTCTTGCAAACCTGCGCGAAAAAGGTTTACAATCTGGCGGTTATTCATGCCCGGTGAAAGCACATAATGCCCTGATTTTATTTTGTAAGGCAGGTCTTTCATCTGTGCAACCACTTCAAAACTTTTGATGTCCTGAATTGCATTTTTGCTTTGCAGTTGAACCAATAAATTGCTGTAAGTAGAATCGGTTGGAATGTAAATATGTATGCGTTTGCTGCCCTGCACATTGGGTTTTACAAAAACATAATAACCCGTAAAACTTGCTATTGCTATACCTGCAAGTAATACCAACAGCACAAAACATCCAATATAACTACGCTTCTTCTTAGCCATGAATCAGGCAATGATAAGATTTGTTTTGAAACTGATTTATACCAAACAAACACGCACATTGGAATGATGGAAAAACGGAATCACTATTGACCGATTAAAAAAAGACTATGTCCAAATCTTTGCTGCGCTTTGCTTTGGCTGTTTTCCCCTCTTGAGAGGGGCAGGGGTGTGTTTGTATTTGAAAAGTAACTGTTTATGGCAGTTCTAAACAATTTACCATTTCACCACCTTTCTGCGCTCTGTAACCCCGTTATTTTCCACCGCTACAAAGTAAATGCCCGCAGGTAAGTTATTTAGCGAAATGCTGCCCAGACCTTGCAGGTTTTTAAAATTTGCAAGGTTTAATAACCCGCCCTGCATATTGTATAAAGCAACCTCTGCATTAACAACCTCTTTTCCAAAATCAATATACACCACATCATTTGTCGGATTCGGAAACAACCTCACCCCCAGCCCCTCTCCGAAGGAGAGGGGAGCAACAGCCGATGGCTGCGCAACAGTATTTGTTACCGTATTCGTAACCACAGGTGCATTAAAATCAAAGTAAATGCTTGCAGTGTTTTTGATTTGAGTGCCTAAAGCCAAACCTGCTTTCTTTTTGATTTTGTATTGCAGCCAGCCTTTGCTTTCGGGTTCGTTGGTTGCGCTGTCAATGAGGTTGATGTTAGGGAAGTTGAAGCGGGCGATATTGCCTTTTATTTCCGTAAGCATACGGTGGCTGCTGCCGAGAATTTGAATACTGCTTTCATCTAAATTATTATCTAAAGTATCCAACACATAAATGTGTATGGCGGGCGCATTGCCCATGTTTTGAAAGTGGATAGTATAAGTAAGCCAATCCTCATCAGGTTCGATATTATTTACAGGGCTTACTTCTTTCATGTTGGGGTCGTAGCTGTTTACGATTGCAAAGCAGTAAGTAGCGGTGTTGTTGCTTACATTGTTATCGCCTGTTATTGGCGTAACTGTTATATCCAAACACAATTGCTGCCCTATTTGCGCAAAGGTATCTACCAGAAAACGCAGTCCGAAAGCGGTTTGCATATCTATTGCGCCAAAATCTGCAATGGTATAGGTGAGTGTATTACCCGAAACTGCTGGCGCAAGCGCACCGCTCATTGCGCCTGCAAAAGTTGCCGTGCCTGAATAAACAACAGTTACTGTGCCGCTAACACCTGCCGCACAGTTTAAACCGTAGAATTGGCTTACATCACCCGCCTTTACATGAATACCTGCTTGCTGCGCGGGAAATAAAATGCCACCGCTTCTCACTGCACTCAACACACCTACATCAAAACCCGTTTTGCAACGCAAGCCAAAGTCTTTATCGGTATCAATGGAATCTTGAGGTGTGAGAATGGAGGTGTGAAAGAAAGTTGAAGGACAGGCAACTGTATAAGGCAACCCTGTGGTGTCTATGCGAATCTCAAAGGTGTCAAGGTTGGTATCGAAAGAGTAAGTGCCGAAAGTCTTTAAAACTGCTTGTTGTTCAACATTGCCATTTCTTGAAAGAAGAACTTTTACGCCTCCGACTACAGATTCATTTATATCTCTTATACAGTTTTGAATACTGTCTCCATACACAACTCCTGAAATATTGTAATATACATCGCATCCATTTGCATTGAAAGCATCACAAAGCGGAACAGAAGATAACGGAGGATTACTTGAATAATTTCCTCTGGGATAATTAGGAAGACAAGTTACTGCTGTATTCGTAATCCCTAAAAATTCTACATAGCCCAACTTTGGTAAACAATAGAGATTAGGATTATCCATGCAGTATAAACCTTTCAATGAATCAGGTAGAAGGGGTAAAGAGGATAATTGATTATGACGACAATCTAAGAAAATTAATGAGTTAGGTAAAATCGGAAGTGATGTAAGCTGATTATACAGACACCTTAAATCAGTTAATGAAGTAGGTAAAGTAGGCATAGATGTCAGTTTATTGTACCCGCAATCAAGCCTTTTTAATTGAATAGGTAAGACAGGTAAATAGGTTAGATTGTTAAGAATACACTCCAAATAGACTAATGAGTTAGGTAAAGCAGGTAAAACGGCAAGTTGATTATTACGGGTACAAGTCAAGTGAGTCAATGAGTTGGGCAAAGCAGGTAACGTGGTAAGGTAGTTAGTGGAACAATCCAATGCTGTTAAAGAACTTGGTAAAGTTGGTAAGGCGGTGAGTGAATTATATGAGCAATTCAATTCTGTTAAAGAACTCGGTAAAGTTGGTAAAGCGGTGAGTTGATTATAGACACATCCCAATCCAGTCAATGAATTGGGCAAGGCAGGTAAGGCGGTGAGTTGATTATATGAGCAATCCAATACTGTTAAAGAACTCGGCAAAGTTGGTAAAGTAATGAGTTGATTATCGGTACAGTTTAGAGTAGTCAATAAATTGTGTAAAGTGGGTAAAGTGGTCAGTTGATTATTGGAGCAATCTAAATCTTCAAGATTATCAAAGTACTGAATTCCTTCTATACTGCTAATCTCCCAATAGTTACAGTTGAGGTAGGTCTCATTCACGACCTCATTACACGTAGTATCCATTTCCCACCCTATCGTGCTGTTGCCTTGCACACATCCCCATGCGCCATAATAGGCATCCAAAAATTTTCCAAAATTCGTATCGGGAATGCTCACCCACTGCGCCTGTGCGCTGAACACGGTAAATGATAAACAAAAAGCAAGCAGAATATTTCTGAAGGAGAGGGAGGAAAAATGTCGCATAAAAATACGTTTTTATACGGTGAATGTAAATGTATTTTTTCTGCACTTTCAACATTTCACGCATAACTTTTAATCCCGTTTTTGCACATCCGCGTTACTTTTCCAAAAAAATCGCTGTGCCGAAAAACAAAAAAGGTAAAAAACACATTTCAGGAAAGCATTTAAAGGAGGCAAAACTTGCCATTTCCGTAATTGTGAAAGCATTGGGAGAAGACGCGCAACTGCATAAGCTGTTTCCGCTTCTTGAGGAAGAATATACGCAGGAACTCATTCATGCCGCCCTGAAAGAATTAGAAGAGCAGGGTAAAATTGCAGTAAAGCAAAAAGGCAAAATCGAACTTATCGAGCCGTCAGAAAAAAAAGTTTTTTCCGATAAGGAAAAGCACAAGCCGAATACTTATCGCGGCACATTGGATTTGCTGAAAAACGGTGCAGGCTATGTGATGATTGAAGGACGCGAGCAGGATGTGTTTATCCCTGCGCGTTTCATCAATGGCGCTAATCATGGTGATGAAGTTTTGGTGTCAATCGCCCCCGCGCAAAAACGCAAGCCCGAAGGCAAGATTATTGAAATCGTAAAGCGCAGTCAGGAAAGTTTTGTGGGAACGCTTTTCATTCACCGCACCCACGCATTTGTGCAGCCCGAAGGTCAGCGCGTTTCTTTCAACATCATCATTCCGCTCGAAAAAACGCAGGGTTTTGAAGCAGGCAAAAAAGTAATTGCGCGCATTGTAGATTGGAACGGTACAGGCAGGCATCCCGTAGGTGAAATAGTTGAAATTGTTGCAGGCATCACCGAAGCCGACACAGAAATGAAATTAATTTTGGTGCAAAATGGTTTTCATATCGGCTTCCCGAAAAATGTTTTGCACGAAGCGCGTTCTATTCCGCAAACCGTGCCGCAAAAGGAAATTGACAAGCGATTGGATATGCGCGATGTGCTGACTTTTACCATTGACCCCGTTGATGCAAAAGATTTTGACGATGCTATTTCTTATCAGGAATTGGAAAACGGCAACATCGAAATCGGCATTCACATTGCCGATGTGTCGCACTATGTTTTGGAAGGCAGCGCAATGGATAAAGAGGCTAAACAACGCGCCACATCTGTATATTTGCCCGACAGGGTTTGCCCTATGTTGCCCGAGGAAATTTCAAACATTATCTGTTCGCTTCGCCCGAATGAAGATAAACTGACCTTCTCTACCATCTTTGAATTTACGCGCAATTGCGAAATGAAGAATGTAACTATCGCAAAAACGGTGATTCATTCCAACCGCAGATTTACTTACGAGCAGGCGCAGGAAATTCTTGAAACGAAAGAAGGCGAGTATGCCGAAGAATTGTTGATGGTTCATAAAATCGCAAACCACATTCGCAAAAAACGATTTGGAAAAGGAGCGATTGCTTTTGAAAAAGATGAAGTGCGTTTCAGGTTAGATGAAAACGGCAAGCCTTTGGAATTGTATGTAAAGCATAGAAAAGAATCGAATTTATTGATTGAAGATTTGATGCTGCTTTCTAACGAAACCATTGCGCGCTTCGGCAGCAAGGTGATGAAGGAAAGAAAGAAATATCCTTTCGTTTATCGCGTACACGACAAGCCCGACCCGGGCAAGTTAGAGCAGTTTGCAACTGTTGCTGCCCGCTTTGGCTATCAAATAAATTTTGATGCGGATGACCCGAAACAAATTTCAGGAACATTGAATACCATACTGCAAAAAATTGCGGGTCGCCCCGAACAAAACCTGCTGGAGCAAATGGCAATTCGCAGCATGGCAAAGGCAACGTACACCACTAAAAACATCGGGCATTATGGTTTGGCAATGGAGTTTTACACGCACTTCACCTCTCCCATCAGGCGTTACCCTGATGTGTTGGTGCATCGCTTAGTGCATGAACTGTTGACACATCAAACAGTAAGTATTGAAGTAGATGATTTGGAAGGTCGCTGTAAAATAAGTTCGCAAATGGAGCGCAAGGCAATGGATGCAGAGCGCGAAGCTATTCGCTACAAACAAGTGGAATATCTGTTAGATAAAATCGGCAATGAATACGAAGGCATTATCACGGGTGTGATTGCGCGCGGCATTTTTGTAGAAATGAAAGGGCTGCTGTGCGAAGGCATGGCAAACACCGACCGCATGGGTAACGATGATTTCGTTTTTGATGAATCTCAAATCATGCTGAAAGGCAGAAAGACAGGCAAGAAATATACGCTTGGTCAGTCGGTGCGCGTGCGCGTTGTGGATGCCACGCTTGCTACAAGAAAGATTGATTTGGAGTTGGTGGAGTAAATTTCACATCTTCTGTTGTTCAGCCATTCGTCATTTGCAATACCGAATTTCATATCACATGATGCGAACCGGAAAATACATAAAAAATAAGCCGGAGTACCACTTAACCAAAGGCGAGGCAGAGCAGGAAACTTAATTAACTATAATATAGTTTGTTCTATATGCTCCATTGGTAGGATTAGCACTAAATCTTACCTTAAAAGAGCCGTTTGTGCTGCCTACCACACCAATCACACTTACTAAAAGGTTGCAAAGCGGGGAGGCGTTCTATAATTTTCCGTGAATATCCGTGTAACAAAAAATTAGTTGCAAGAGATACACAGAGATTTGCAGAGTAGTAAAAATAGAAGTACCCAATGAAAAAGGGCTTCAACAACTTGCTGAATCCCTTTCTATTTACAGTACCGCGGGCGGGAATCGAACCCGCACGACCTTTAGGGGTCACAGGATTTTA
>CAZSEG010000038.1:17722-23025 GCA_964605875.1 uncultured Chitinophagaceae bacterium | reverse complement strand
GCCCGCGTCAGTTGTTGAACAAAGTAAAAGCTACTGCCGAAAAGGAGGGCTTTACACCATATTTCAGTCAGGAGTTTGAGTGGTTTAATTTTTCGGAAACACCCGAAAGCTTTCATGCAAAAGGATATAAAGACCCAACGCCACTGACACCGGGAATGTTTGGCTATTCAGTATTGCGCAGCAGTTTGAAAAATGAATTTTTTACTGACCTTTTTGAATTGCTCCGCAAGTTTGATGTGCCTGTTGAAGGCTTGCATACCGAAACCGGTCCGGGAACTTACGAAGCGGCAATTCAATACGGCTTGCTGATACCTTCTGCCGACCGTGCGGTGTTGTTTAAATCTGCCGTAAAAGAGATTGCCTACAAGCATGGCATCATAGCGAGTTTTATGGCAAAATGGAATGAAAACCTGCCGGGTTGCAGCGGACACGTGCATCAAAGTTTGTGGGATAAGGCATCGAAGAAAAATCTTTTTTATGACGAAAAAGATAAGCTGAAAATGAGCGAAACCATGAAGAGTTACATTGCGGGTCAACTGCATTGTTTGCCTTTTATACTGCCGATGCTTGCACCGACAATTAACTCTTACAAACGCTTGGTGGAAGGTGCTTGGGCGCCAACTACATTGACGTGGAGCGTGGACAATCGCACGGTGGCTTTGCGCGCCTTGCCGGGCAGCAGCAAAGCTACCCGCTTGGAAACGCGCGTAGTTGGCAGCGACTCAAATCCATACTTAGCAATGGCGGCTTGCCTTGCTGCGGGTTTGTATGGCGTGCGCAAAAAATTGAAGCTGAAACAACCCGCTTCTGTGGGCAACGGCTATCGCGATTTGAGCAACGGCACTTTGCCGCGCAACCTGTGGGAAGCAACTCAGGCGACGAAAGAAAGTCCTGTGGCTGCGGAACTATTCGGTAAAGAATTTACAGAGCACTTTGCCGCCAGCCGCGAATGGGAGTGGAAGCAGTTCAGCAAGGTGGTTACCGATTGGGAAATGAAAAGGTATTTTGAGATTATTTAAAACAATAAGACACCGAAATATTTTACCCGCTGTACAAAATCTTTTCAAACTCATAAGCGTTTACCACGTTTATTACCGGAAAACTTATTGCTTTCAAAATATCAAAATGTTTGTCGTGTGTTACCAAATAATCTGCGGCTGCGGAAATATATGTGTCTGAAAACTTGTTGTCGTCCTTATCGGCAGTTATCAGTTGCCATTTAAAGTAAGGCTCTTGGTGCAATACATTGGGAGCTTCGGCTAAGATGAGCAGAAATTCAGCTACTGCCGAATCATCATAACGGTAGCGGATTTGTTCTTCATATTCCAACACAATTTCATTGCTCACCACCAAACGAAACATACGATTTATGAACGCCTGATACAGCCAATGCAGATTGCTTCGCGGGCTTAACGCAACCATCATCACATTAGTATCAATAACAACGGTGAGCATTATTGCTTATCATCATTTAGCCAACTGTCAAAATCTTTTTGCGTGTAGTTTTTTTGCTCGCTTATGGCATCTATCTTCCTGCTTAATTTTTCAGATAAATATTTTACCAACAGCGTTTTTATTTCCTTTAAATCGCTTTCATTTAAAGGTTGCGAAAACAACTTCAATATTTCTAATTGCGTGCTGTTAAGCGGCATTTTCAATTCAGCCATAACTTTAATTTGTGAATCTAAAATTACAAAATATAAATTACTCCCTCTCCGCCTTAGCTTTTAAATCGCGCAGCAATTTCTTTTTGGTGTAGCGGTGTGTCCAAGGGTTGATGTCTTTGCCGAACTGGAAAGTTCGTGCAATGGTGAAGCCCAAACGGAATTGCCCCTGCGCCCAGTTGTGCGGATTGTAGGCAAGAAAATCATTTTCGAGCAAGCCCGCTGTGTTTGTCAGATTGATTTGAAAAACGTGTCCTCCGGTTTCAATTTCATAACCGATGTTCAGTGGCGGATAGTAACCTGCATTTTTTATGCCGCGCACCATCGGAAAGTATTGCCTAAACGTGGCGTTGTTTTTTGTAATGGGCAGAAAATATTCAAACACGATAGCTGAACGTTTACTCACTTTTGCACGGGTGGCAAAACCCATTACAAACAAACCGTTTTTATCATCGGGCGTTACTAAATTGCGCCACACAAAACTTGGCGTAAGCTGCACACTCAACCATGAAGTTGCTTTAACGGCAATCATCGCCTGCACGGTGTAAGTGAAGCGGTGATACCATTTCGGGAAACTTGTGACTGCCTCCGGTGCGTTGGGTGTTCTGCGTTTGCTGCTTACGGCTGATTGCGCCAGCAAGGAAATTGACACGGGAATTTTGAAATCTTTTGTTTGTTGCAGCACGCGATATTTCACATTGCCAAACCACAATTCATTGAGCAAACCGTTTCCTTTTGCTCTGCCTGCGCCCACGCTCAGATTGTTCAGAATACCGTAATCCAAAGAGAACAAAATATCGGCAGCTTGGTCGAAACCAAACATATTGTGAATGTGGTCGTTGTTGGATGAAGCAATGTTGCCGAAGCGGTGCGCAATGCGAAAATCAAGCGCGTTTTTTTTAGTCATTTCAATGGTTTGCCCGTGAATCAGCCGTGTTGATTTAAAGGTGGCAAAAACATATTCGCGTGTTTTTTTCGATTCCTCTTTTCCAAGCTCATCAATTAAATCCTGAGCGTTTATGGATGATGAAAAAAGAAAAAAGAAAAAAGAAAAAAGGGAAAATGAAAGGAAAGAATGAGATACACTTGAGTAGAAATTTTTCATCCGATTATATTATTTGAGCAGTCAATTTATTTCTTTTCGTATTTCACCAAATCAAAATTCAAATCTACTTTAATCACTTCTGCAATATTGAGTATTACTGCTTTTGGAATTTTGATTTTATGGTCAATCAGTTTTATATCAAACTCGCCCGTAACATTAACAGGAACGCCATCTTTCACCGTAATTTTCACTTTAATATCGCGGGGCTTTTTTACTCCGTGAACGGTTAAATCTCCTTTTACGGTTACTTCCTTCACGCCATCATTTGAGTAGTCAATTTCTTCTGCAACAACGCCATCTAAATTGGCGTAAGGATATTTGTCGCTCTCCAAATAATTTTCATTGAAATGTTCCTGCATCAGTTTTTGTTTGAACTCAAAACTTGAAACAGGAATTTTTGCCTGCACCTTTTTTGTTTTAGTGTCGAAAACGCCAATCGCTTTTTGTGTTACTGCTTCAATATCTTCCAAAGGTGCTTTTGAAAAAAAATGAACCTTGCCCGAAGTTGTGGCAAAGGTATTGTCATAATTTTTTTCCTGTGCAAAAGAGCAAAGCGAAAGAACCAACAAGAACATCAATAAACGCATAAACAAAATTTAATTTTGAAAACCGTTGGCAGCCCAACATTCCACTATCTGAATTAAAGAGTCGGAAAGTTTTGGCTCATCTTTCGGCATCTCCCAACAAGTGTGTTTCATTGCGCAAAGTGCATTGCCGAGTTCTGTGTGCAGCTTTGCATTGGTGTAGTCGCTTAAATCAACTGAGGAAGCCTGTGCGGCACTGCTATGACAAGGAAGCGAAGCACAATAAAAATCATAAATCGGTTTTACATCAGCCAAATATGTGTAGGATGGGTTGTTGCAGATATTGGGTTCGGGAAGTTTGGTTTTATCTTTTGAACAAGATTGTGTTGCCGATAAAGCAACAATGGTGATTAAGAAAACAAGAACAGTAGTTTTATACATGAATGTTATTTCAAAAAAGAAAGGAGGTTGCTTTTTTCCTCCTTTCTTTATGCCACGAAGATTTAATATTTTACGAATGGTTTAACCGTAGATTTTCCGGCAGATTTGATGTGTATGAAGTATTTGCCGGCTGTGAGATTGCTAATGTTATAGCTACCCGTTTGCATACCCATATCTTGTTTTTCATTGAAAAGAGATTTTACAATTTTTCCTTCAACATCAAGAATTTGACCCGAAACAAATTCGTTGCTCAATAAGTTGTAATTGATGGTTACATTTTCCGTAGCGGGATTGGGATGTAAAGTAACATTCGTAAAAGGGCTTACATCTTCAACGGATGTAAGACCATTGCCATTGATAGAAACCACACGCTTGTAAATTTTATCTCCTTCTTTATTGCCGTTGCCGTTAGACAGGTTTGCTACCGTGTAGAAAAGAATAGGTCCGTTGATGTTTGCCGGAGCAACCCATTTGTAAAGCCAAGTTCCGTTATTGTTAGGTGAGTGAGAATTTCTGTGATTGATGTAATTGATGCCATTGCGGGGGTTCATTATCGTTTTAGTTGCATCTGTTACAATAAACGAATCTGCTTTGGCATTAGTACCCGCAAAAAGTGCCGTGAGTTGGAATCCGCAGGTATCTAATCCTTGTTTGTCTAATGTAATTGTCATCCAATATGTTTCTCCGGGCGTTGGAATAAATGCAGGAGTTGCATTCACCTGTGCTCCGGCAGTAGCACCAATTTTAAGTGTAATCACACTTGAACCATCCAAAAGACTTCCATCAGAATGGCAAGCAGAACTGTCTGCGCAGGTTTTGTTGTTGATGGGGTCGCCCGCCCTGCCCGGTTGGGGAACGGTGTTGTGGGTGTAAACATTGGTAGTTAAAGCAAGTACAGAAACAGCAATAGCTGCAATAGCGTAAAATTTTACTTTCATAGAAAAATAATTTGTTGTTTGAATTTTGGTAAAAATATGAATTGACTTGAAATAACAATCTTAGACGAGTGATAAAGTTTTATGGTTGGCTGAAATACGTTGATTTGAAGATGAGGTGATTTGAAAATTTGAAAATGGAGCAATACAATTCTTCTATCATTTTCAAATCTTCAAATTGATTACATCTTTCCATTTGCTTTTTTCCAGTCCACTTCGGCAACTAAGTAATCGTAAAGTGCAGTGAAATAAAGCACTTCGGCATCTTTCAAAATATTTTCGGCATCTATTACTTCCTGATAGGTGGCAAAAACATTTTCGTAGCGCACTTTCACATCGCGCAAAATTTCTTCTGCCAGAGCAATATTTTGTTGTTGCACTTTCACGTTGCGCGCGGCATTGGCAAAGCCCAAAGCAGATGACTGCAATTGATAATTAACCACCTGCTCGATGTTGCGGAGGTTGTTTTCGTTCCTCTTTAAATTCAGCTTTTGTTGCTGCGCCAAAGCCGCTTTTTGCAAGCCGTCAAAAATCGGCATATTCAACCGCACACCGATGTACGAAACCTGATTCCATTTTTCCTTAAACACATTCGCGCTGTTTGAAAAACCCTGCCCGCCCACATAACCAAAAA
>CAZSEG010000038.1:6895-17712 GCA_964605875.1 uncultured Chitinophagaceae bacterium | reverse complement strand
GGCGCGTATTACAAATTAGTTTTGCGCAATTGCCATTTGTTCAAAAGCGTTTGTTGCTGCTCGGTTTTGTATTCGATGCGCGATGCAAAAATGGTTTGCGCTTCGGCTAATTGCACAACTGTGTCGGTATTAAAATCCAAAGGCAATTTATCTGCTACATCTAAATTTTCATTGAAAGACATTCCGATATTTTGCATCAGCAAAAGTTTGGATTGACGAAGCGCATCGTTTGCCAATTGCGCTTGATATAACGATTGCTGCCAGTTCAGGTAAGCGCGGTTCAAATCGGTTTTGATAGCGTTTTGATTATCGAGTTTCACTTTTGTATCATCATAAACTTTCTTGTTTCGCTCCACCGCTTTTGCGGCTTTTTCTAATTTTTGGATGTTGAGTTGAGCCGTGTAATAGGCTTTGGTAACATTCACTTTCAACTCGATAGTTGCCTGCTGAATTTGATATTCGCTCAACATTTTTCCCTGTTTTGTATAAAGCATATCGCCAATGGCAGCAGCATCCAAAACAGATTGATTGAAGTCCAAACCCGCAGTGGAATTATACTTTACGCCAAAACGTATTTCGCGAAACTCGCCCGGCTGCCCGCCAAAAAACTCTGCGGGAATCTGATTCACCGCAAGGTTCAGGTTGTCGCGGTATTCTGCCGCTCCGGTTACTTTGGGCAAATATTTTGTGATGCTTTCAAAGTTTCGGGCGTTGGCAATTTGCCTGTCAATTTTATAGTTCTGAAACGTTGGCGCGTTTTGCAAAGCATAATCAACAGCTTGTTGCAGCGTAAAAGATTGTTGTGCGTTCGTAAACGAAACCAACGGCAACAACAGTGCGAGCAGAGAAAATTTACGGTTCATCTTGAAATGAGTGAATTGCAAAAGTGTATAGTTTGTTTGTTTAACCGCAAAGTGTTTTTACAAATTGTAGAAATCGGGGCTTGGAGTGTTGATGTGGTTTTTTGAGGATGCGGATGAGGTGTTTTTGATTGGATAAAAAAGTGTGCTTTGCGGTTGAATTTTTTTACCGCAAAGCACACTAAGATTCAAAAATTCTCAAGGAAGTTTTTTTGAGTAACGACTACTTTTTGCTCAGTCTTTTTCTCGTCTTGCCGGGCTTGGCAGTTTTTTTGATTTGGTCGGCAAAATCTTTTGCCGGCTTAAATGCAGGAATGTAATGTTCGGGAATTTCGATAGCAACATTTTTCTTGATGTTCCTGCCGATTTTCTTTGCCCGTTTTTTTAAAACAAAACTTCCGAAACCGCGCACATAAACATTCTCTCCGTCTTTCAACGAATTTTTCACCTCCTTGAAAAATGCTTCAAGAGAAACCAACACATCCACCTTCGGAACACCCGTCATTTCTGTAACGCGACTTACAATGTCTGCTTTTCTCATAACTGTACTTTTTTAATGGTTAATAAATAAGTTCGCGTCCGTTTTGTTCCCGAATATGCAATAATTATTCATTCCAAAACATTGTTTTCCAACATTTTGATTTTTTTCAAGTGAAAAATAATGAACCCTATTTAACAAAAGCCGACTTTGCAAGCAAGTACCATGAGCAATCAGAGTAAAAACCTTTTTACGAAAAATCTTTTGTTGTGGAATGAAAATTTCAACCAGCGCACCATGCCGTGGAAAGGCGAAAAGAATCCATACCTGATATGGCTGAGTGAAATCATTTTGCAGCAAACGCGCGTGGAACAAGGCTTGCCGTATTTTGAAGCCTTTAAGAAAAAATATCCTGCTGTTCAGCATCTTGCAAAAGCACCGCAGGATGAAGTAATGAAATTGTGGCAAGGGCTTGGCTACTACTCCCGCGCAAGAAATCTGCACTTCACGGCAAAATATATTACTGAAAATTTGAACGGAATTTTCCCCGATAATTTTAAATCGTTGCAGCAATTAAAAGGTGTTGGCGCATATACCGCAGCCGCCATTGCATCCTTTGCTTTTGATGAGCCTGTGGCGGTTGTGGATGGAAATGTAATTCGCATTTTGTCGCGCTACTTTGGCATTGAAATTCCATTTGATACCACCGAAGGAAAAAAAGAATTTGCTGCGCTTGCGCAGCAACTCATCAGCACAAAAAATCCTGCGGCATACAATCAGGCAATTATGGATTACGGAGCTACGGTTTGCACACCGCAAAACCCCGATTGCAACAATTGTGTGTTGAATAAAAACTGTTTTGCTTTCGATAAAAATCTTGTTGCATTGTTGCCCGTTCGCAGCAAAAAATTGGTGAAGAAGGAAAGGCACTTTTGCTATGTAATTATTCATCAAAAAAATCACACCTTCATTCGCTTGCGCACAGCAAATGACATCTGGAAGCAGTTGTATGAATTTCCTTTAATAGAAAGCGATAAGCCTTTCGGCAAAGACATTCAACAGCAACTTGCCAATCTTCTTGAAACGAATGATTTTCAAATTACACACCGCTCCGAAACTTTTAAGCAATTGCTTACACATCAAAAATTACACATCAATTTTTTAGAAGTAGAAATTGATTTTGCACATGAATTTTCTGCCGGTAAAAAATTCATGTGCGTACTCAAAAACAAACTTCATCAATTTGCTTTTCCAAAAACAATTGCGGAGTATTTGCAACGTTTTTAGTGCATCAACTCAATAATTTCTTCGCTTACAACCCAATCTGCCACTGCACAATCACCGCACTCGCCCGCGATGTTTGTTTCAACATTGTGTTATCAAACAACGGGCGGTTTTGATAGTTAAGTGTAAGTTTTGCTTTGTTGCCGACCAACAAAAAATTCACGCCTGCATCCACCACACCCATCCACGAATTCAGCCTGTCCCATTTGCTCATTTGAAAACCCGTGTAAGGCATGATAGAAAAACCTTTTGTGCCGAATAAATGCGAAGGCAATTTGTAGCCCGCTTGCGCAAAAATGGTGTGCCCCGTTCCCACAATCGGATAGGCATTTCCCGCACCATTGAAACTTGCTTTCGCAGCATCAACTTTTGGTGCAGGATTCATCACGCCAAGATTGCGCACAAAGCCCGTACCAAAGCTGTAATAGCTGTAAGCGGCATAAGCCGAAAAGCAATCGTCTTTGCGCTTGTTCAAAGGCAGGTCGGCATACACATCCACATTCGCCTGCCACATTGTGTTATACACTGTGTCGGTGTTTTGCAAATGCCAAACGGCTTTGGGTTGCGCCAAAAATCCCGCGCCAACATTCAGCACTTTTTTCGCGCCTAAATATGTTCCCTGCGAGTAGGGTAACAGATTGCTTTCTTCATCAAAAATCTGGTACATAAAGTATCCGCTTGTTTGCAGCGATTTTCCTTTCGGGGTAATTTTTGAAAACGCAGCAATCTTGCCGTAAGCAGTATCGTAAAGCGGTGAAGTAGTGATAGAAAGCGGGTCACTCAACACCACGCGATAATCCAATTTTTGAATTTTTCCTTTGGCGTAAACACTCAGCTTACGCAAAAACTGGTCGGTAATATCGTTGGTGCTTTGCTGATACAATGGCGCATCATACATCATAATTGAACCAGCCGAAGGAGCGGAAAATCGTGCGCTTCCCGTCCAGCCCGTTAAACCCGTTCCGACAGAAAAATATCTTTTTACGGGCGTAAATTCCACCACCGCATCGTGAAAAAAATCGCCTGCCTTGCGCGGTGAAACAGCGTTGAAATTGTTGATGCCGAATTGCACATACAACACCATCCACGAAAGCGGTTGCGCGGTAACTTGCAGGCGCAACCTGCGGATGCCGATGTCGAAAGTATTCGGCTTTGGAGTGTTCTCTAAAATAGTGCCGGGATTGCTTTCGTTCCAGCGCGTCCATATTTGTGCGGTGGCATTAAAGCGAATGAATTTGCTGCCGTCTTTGCTGATGTTCCATTGTAAATTCGGAATTTCCCACGGTTTGTTTTTTATGGCTGAACTGTCTTGCGCAAACAATACGTTGCACACTATGCCGAACCATGCGGCTATGATTATTTTTCTCATGATTATTTTTTAAAAAATTGATAGAACACAGGTAGGTGTTTTGCCGCCTGCGAAACAATGAATCGCAGGCACACCGTCCCGTTAAGTTTTATTAAGCGCGTTGCAATTTTCTCACCGCACTCGGATGATTGGACAATGCCTTGTGATTATCCAAACCAATTACATGACAACTGCCGCCATCTTCGCGATAGTCTTTTTCAAACAGATGAAGATTATCCAAAGCCGTGTGATCAACCAATTTGCAATTGCTCAAATCAATCTCCACCATCTTGCCTTTGGGCAATTGCATCAGGTGTTTTTTTATGCTTAAATAATTGCTGAAAACTGCGCCTCCGCTCACAATCAGGCGGATATGATTTGTGTCTAATTTTTCAATTTCCACATCTGCTTTGAAAATATTTCTTGGCGGCACACCCATAAAAATTTCAATCAAAAATTTCACGGCAACGCCTGCAAAAATTCCCACCAATAGGTCAATCCATAAAGTGAAAATGATAGTTACCAAAAAGATAAGCAACTGCTCTTTTCCGATTTGATAAGTATGCGAAAACTCTTTTGGCGAAGCCAATCTTGTGCCTGTGTAAATCAACATTGCCGCCAGCGCAGCCAATGGAATTTCGTGCAGCACAAAAGGAAAAAAAGCAACAAACACCAATAAAAATAATCCGTGAAACACGTTGCTCCAACTTGTGCGTGCGCCATTATTTTTATTTGCCGAGCTACGCACAATCTCAGAAATCATCGGCAAGCCGCCAACAAAGCCCGCAAGCGTGTTGCCAATGCCCACAGCCGTTAAATCGCGGTTGAAATTTGTTTTGCGTTTCCACGGGTCGAGCAGGTCAACCGCCTTTGCGCTCAATAAAGTTTCAAGGCTGCCCACTAAGGCAAACATCACAATGTATTTGATGGAAGTTGCCGAAAATATTTGCGAAAAATCGGGGAAGGTAATAGCCGAAAACATATTGCTCGGCAGCGTTACCAAAAAGTTCGGACCTACATGATATTCATGCCCGTTGAAGCGGTAAACGTGCTCATGTTCCAAATCAAAATACAAGCCCATCGGAATAACCACCAAAATAACAAGCATGGGCGCGGGAATCATTTTCACATACTTATTGCTCACCATCGGCAGCAGAAAAAGTATTACTAAACTCACTATGCCAATCAATGCAATTTCGTAATTCATATTTGTGAAAATGTCGGGCATTTCGCCAAGCAATTCCAAAATTTCTTTTGCCGCAGGTTTCACACCAAGCAACACAGGAATCTGTTTCACAATAATGATTAAACCGATTGCCGCCAACATTCCATGCACCACGCTCAATGGAAAAAAATCGCTGAGGTTGCCGAGCTTCAGCAAGCCGAAAATAATCTGCACCAAACCCGTTGCAACCACAACAGCCAAAGCCAATTTGTAACCAACCACCGGGTCGCCATGCCCAAGATCTGTTACTGCTGCAATGGCAATGGCAATCAAGCCCGCAGCAGGACCTTTGATAGTAAGCTGCGCATTTTTACCCGCAATAAACGGCACTAAAATTCCACCGATGATGGCAGTAAAAATTCCACCGATGGGCGGAAAACCACTCGCCATAGAAATGCCCAAACACAATGGCAGGGCGATTAAAAAAACTAAAAAGCCCGAGAGAATATCTGATTTTAAATTCTCTGAAATTCCCTTAAATCCGAAGTAAGGAATGTTTGATTGATGATTGTTTGACATGATGATAATATTTTTTTGTTTGAAAAATTTTGAATGAATTATGAAGCCTTGTAAGGCGTTTCGTGATAGGTTTTAACGTGCGTACCCAAAAACAAACGCGCATAAATTCTGATAACCGCAATGCCGCCCATGATGTAGGCAAGCGATTCAAAAAATGCAAGCAGAAACTGGTGTTCGTGTATGTGCGTGAACAGTAAATCTTCGCCAATGAATGAAGGCGAAATAGGAAATCCCATCAAACCCAAACACGCCAGAAAAAACACCAGAGCTAATTTCGGATGCTCATACACATGACCGAAATATTGATTCAAATCGAAGTGTGAAGGCTCTGATTTTTGCAGGCGTTGCAGACACACAAACCCAACAATTGCAGCAGGTATCACACCACTCATGTAAAACAATACATGACTAAAATCGAAATGCTCGTTGAACGAAACTGCCAGCACTACCGAGAAGTGATTCAGCAACATCAGCAACCAGGCAAGCATGGGCGATTTGCGCTCGCCAAAACTGCGCAACACCATCAGCAAACCGATAAATGAAAATCCTGTTGCCATGTAATGCTCAACCGTTTCGCTCAAAAATTGCACCTCAAAAAATTTCAGCGCAATACCGATTACATACACGGGAACGAAGTAGTACAACACATTTTTCATGGAAAGAAAATCGAGCTTGTGCCCTAATTTTTTCAATGGCGAAAATACAATGCGATTCATGAAAGCATCTAAGTTCCACTCTTTCAAAGCCAACAGATAAAATGTGTTTTCGATGCGTCTTGGAAGCGAATCTTCCAAACTCGGCTTGCTTGGTTTGAAGTGATAAAACTGTTCGCGAATCAGGTAGCTTACAACCGATGGCGAAACCAACAATTGATACGTGCGCAAAAAAGCATTGCCCGCAAAGTGAATCAGCGCAAGGGTTTCAAGCCCTGCGGCTACTTCTACAAAAATCAAACCGATTTGTGCAATCGAAGCATAAGCAATCTGACTTTTAATAGAACTTTGAACCCGTGCAATAAACGATGCGATAATTGCGCTTGCAATTCCCACCAATGCAATCAAAATGCGCACTGCAAATTGGTGTTCCCAAAATGGAAACGTGCGCAGCAACAGGAACACACCGAAGTGAACCGAAAGCGAACCGTAGAAAATTGCGCTGGATGGCGTGGGACCTTCCATTGCGCGCGGCAACCACGATGAAAACGGCAACTGCGCTGATTTTGCAGCCGCAGCAATCAACAGCATCACCGAAATAAAAATGCCCACCGAACTGTGTTGCAATAGATAATCATGCACCAATTCGTAGTTGTTCAGTTTCATAAAAGAGATGTTCTCGTGCCACAGATGATGGCTCGCCCACATCGTCAGCAAAATACCCACATCGCCAATTCTGTAAACAGAAAAAACCTTCACCGCATTGCGCACGGGCAGGTAACGGTCGCGATAAAAAACGATGAGCAAAAACGATGAAATACCCAACACTTCCCAACCGATAAACAGTGTTTCAAAATTGCCCGAAAGCACCGTGAGGTTGTAGCCGATAAAGAAAAATAAAATGGTATTGAAAAAACGCTTGTAGCCGCTTTCGCGATGCAGATAATAGCGGCTGTAAATAGTAATCAGGAACGTAAGCAGCGCACCGACAAAAAGATAAACAGCAGAAATTTTATCGAAATAAAAATCCACCAAAAATTCATACTCTTTGGTTTGGTACAGCAGTATTTCTTTCAGGTTCAAAGTGGGATGACCGTTGAACAGCCAATACACCGCAAACACTGAAAAAGCAAGCAGTTGCAAACCCGCAGTGCTGAATGCAATGCGCGATAAAAGCAACTCTTTTTTTTCATTCACCAACAGGCTTAATACAAAGCCCGCGATGGGAATGAAGATGAAAATATTTATAATCCAATCTATGTTCATGGCGATTTAGTTTAGGAGGTAAACAGGAAAATTTTCTTCGGAAGATTCCACCAACGCTTCGGTATCGTGTACACTTTCTATTTGCAGCGGCAAGGTTTTGTATGGTTCAAATTTTCCATCGCTGAAAAGATACAGTTCCTTAGTTTCAGGATGCACAGCAACCAAAATCACCCACTCGTTGATGCACCACTCGTAAGTAGCTTCATTGCTCTGAATGGTTTTCAAAACCACATCAGGAAAATGCTCTACAATCGTCAGCAGCCTGATTGGGTCATGCACTTCAATCATCTGCGATGGAAGCCCCGTGCGCAAATCGCCATCCGAGCCGTTCGCAACGCCAATCAAACCCATCACATTATGCGGCAGCTTTGTACCAGCACCCAAACGATAATTATCAACGCGAGAGAAATAATATTCTAAGTTGATACCGCCACACACGGGTATGGCAGCTTTCAGAATATTAAGCAGGTATTTTCCATCGGGGTCAATGCGATAATCAAAAGAGTTCATGAACGCGCGCCTGTCTAAAAACAAATGACTCGTCATTTCTCTTCTGCCGACTATACACAAAGCATTCGTAGCGTGATTCAGTTCAGGACGCGGCTCAAACAGGCTCACAGCGCGGAGTTTCACGATGTCGTGAATTTTTTTCGCATCCTGTTTTGTGTTCATCAGCACAAATCTTCTGCTGCGCTCTTTGGCGTTGAAATTCAATGCCTGCTCAAAAACTTTGCGGTTTTTTTCGTGCAATAATTTTTGTTCAGCGTTCAATTTATCTTCATCAAAAAACTGAACTTCATCGCACGTGGTATCGTGCAATGCGCCAACAAATTGCGTGCTTTCGGGAATGTCAATTCCTCTTTCGCGCAGCAGTTCGCGAACCTTTGTATGATTCGCCATAAAAGAAATTACACGCGCATTCACGCTGCCCGGTCTGCCGCTGCACGCGCCACAATCGTAGCCTGCATAATGTGTGTTGTTTATGCTGCTTGCGCCATGCCCAACGGCATAAATCAGCGGTGCAAAATCTTTTACCAAACCAATGCTTTTCAATGTGCCTTCAACGCGATTCGCCATTTCTGCAACCGTGAAACCAACCTGCATTCCGTCCACTTTATCGGCAACATTTTCGTTTTCGATGGTGAGTTTTGCAAATTGGTCGGTATGCTTAAATGATGAAACCGCAGCAGGACTGTTGGATGGAAAAAAGATGTTGATGAGCAAGCGAAATGCCGACCAAAATCCAAGCGTTTGCGAAACAAGCCAGCCACCGAGCAAACCAAATTTTGGTTTGATGTAATATACTTTTTGATTGGGATTGGTGGTGTTTTCAATTTCCTTAATGATGTATTGCGGAGTGAGCGGAGCGGGACAAACTTTTGTATGAAATTTTCCATGCTCGGGTTGAAAATAAAACTCTGCGCTGAAAAAACCGGGCGTGGCAAATGTTTGGCAATGCGCATCAGTTTTTTCAAGGTGTCTTCTGAAAGAACACTCTCTGTCATCAATACAAAACATTGATTGAAAAGAAACATCATTCGATTTGCTCTCCTCTTTTTTTGCATTTTGAATACCAACTAAAACCTGTTCGTAATAGCTCCATTCATAAGCCTCTTGCCACAGCTCAAAAACTTCATGAAGTTCGGTTTTTTCAACAGGCGCAAAAATGAAAGTCGGATACTCGGTTAAGAACGAAGCAAGCGGCTTCCATATTTCGCCAAACTTATTGTCGAGCGTATCAATTTCCAACAGCAACTCCAATGCAATCACATCGTGCAACGAAATTTTTCTGCGGTCTAAAAGTGTTTCGGGTTGTGTTTCCAGCACAGCCGCCATGCCGCTCCAGCCCGGGTGCGCAAATTGCTGGTCGAATAAATAATGCTGAAACAAAGCAGCATCACCCACAATAATTTCGAGCAGTTTTTCGAGCGAAAGATTTTCGTCCATGAGCAAATTTTTTGCTCGCTTGCTGCTGAACAAACCGCCAAAACTGTTGCGCTGCATTTCGCGCACAGAAGCCAGCAAACCTTTTTCGGAATGTGGAAAATGCCACAGCGAAATTCCCTGATCCAAATAGCTGCCGAGAATGCGAAACAGCATCGGATGCACTTCTTTATCCAAGTTTACTTTGCAATACAATTTCCAATCGGCTCGCAGTTCGCCTATTCTTGATTGCACCGCTTCGTTGTATTTGCCATACAGCAATTTCTGTTTCCATATATTCAGAAAATCAGATTCACCGCTTACTGCATCAAGTTGCCTGCTGCCTACTGTGTACTGCCTACTAATTACCTTATCCAATACGCTTTCAGATATTTTTTTATCCGCAAACAACTTTCGGTATTCGCTTAATTGCAAATAAGTTTTATACCCGAAAATTGCCGCAGCCTGTTGAATGCCTTCGTGAAATTTTTTATGCTGAAAAGCATGTAAAGTGTTGTGATGAACAAAGTCTTTGAGTGGCGACTGCGAAGGCAGATAGTGCGCCAACTCGTGCAACACTTTGTGTTCATCAAACACACCGGAATGTGTTACCATAAATTTTGAAATAATTTTTTTGAGAAAATGAATTGTAGAAAATCATATCTCAGCCGCAATCACCGAAAGCAGCGAGAAAAAACAGGAAGGAAATACTAAATTCTGAATACGCTGTTGCGCAGGAAGATGGGCGCGTTTACAGCAAATAAACTTTCTGTTTCAAGAGATGAAACAACGTTGTTTTGCTCAACAAAACTTGGAATTAAAAACAGGGAAATAACAGAAGCAATAACCGGAGCAGAGAGTTTATTTTCTACGGAAGTTTTGCTTTCCGCTTCTTTCAAAATCTGAGAAGTACCATTTTGCCGAGATTGTTCTGCTTCGGATTTTGAAATTTTTTCGTGCTTGATAAAATGTACCAAACCACCGGAAACAGAGGTATTTGCAGCGATAATAAGCATTAAGAAAAAAGCTATGATGCGGTACATTTTTTATTTGGCGATGCAAGAGTAGTCCGCAAACACGGGCTTGTCAAGGAATCGTTAAATAAAAAAGGTTAATGAACGGAAGAAATGTCTAACCGTCAATCTTAGTAACCCTCCACGAAGCCACGTGCTCGGCTTTCAGATTTGGGATAAAAAACTGTGTTGCGCCACCGGGCAGATTTCTTGAACCCTTTGCTCTGCCTTCGCCTTGTTGCACTTTT
>CAZSEG010000038.1:6091-6885 GCA_964605875.1 uncultured Chitinophagaceae bacterium | reverse complement strand
AGCGCCCGGGTCAATGCGCAACATTTGAGCAAAGCCGCCAAAGAAACCATACACAGGATTTTTTAATGTTATCTCCAACAAAAATTCCAATGAATTCCAGTTTTCTTTTACGGCTGATGTAAGCCTGCCCCATTCGCGCACACTGATGCCGTTTGCTTTAGCCATTTTCACTTTAGAATCCCAGCCGGCATCGTGTTTATACGGTGCATACGGACTCCACCATGGCGATAAATTAGTAGTGTCTTGCGCATGTAAACTTGGATATTCATTGAATTTGTAAAGGCGCATACCGCCCGGCAAAAGGTCTTTAGTCGGGCGACCAAATTTTTGCTGAAACGCATCCTTAACGTAGCCTTGCAAGTCCACAAAATTTTCTGTTGAATTGAGTATCATGAAATTTGTTTTAATAAAAAAGTGTAACGAAGAAAAAAAATCATTCGGGGAAAACAAAAAAACTTTACTCCCGCAAGCCGTTAAAAAATTACTTTGTTTGCGGCTAAACTTACAGGGCTGTCTGTTATCTCAGCCGCAAATTTCTTCACTACTACAAAAATGATTCTTATGAAAAAACTATTCGTGCCGGTGCTTGCGGCAGCTATCACAATTTCGGGCATCGCGGGCTGCACAACTTCGCAACTGGCAACAACGGCAACAACCACTGCCACTACCTTATTAAGCACATTGGGTCCGTACCTGATTCAGCTTTTGGGCAGTGTTCCGGCATTGAAAGGTGTGATGGCTAATGTAAATATGAGTACACCTCTAAGTTCCATACTTACCAACCAAACAACTAT
>CAZSEG010000038.1:5576-6076 GCA_964605875.1 uncultured Chitinophagaceae bacterium | reverse complement strand
GCCATTGCCACCAATTTCAAAATACCTGCAAGCAAAGTGAGCAACGCATACAGCAGCTTCGGAAACTTACAGGATGTTGCAAATTTTGTTGCTCAGAATGGCAATTTGTCTGCGATTAGCGGGTTGAGATAAGTTGCTGTTTACAACTTATTAACTCTCGCCCGCAGCAGCATATCTGCCAGTGTCAGCGCAGCCATTGCTTCAACGATTGGCACAGCACGGGGCACTACACAAGGGTCGTGGCGACCTTTGTTTTCTAATATAATTTCGTTGCCGCTGTCATCCACCGATTGCTGCGGTTGCAGTATGGTAGCCACGGGTTTAAAAGCCACATTGAAGTAAATATCCATGCCGTTGCTGATGCCTCCTTGTATGCCACCGGAGTAGTTGGTGATGGTTGAAATGTTTTGATTTTCGCTCACAAACACATCGTTGTGTTCGCTGCCTTTCATGGCTGCTGCCGCAAAGCCGCTGCCGTATTCAAAACCTTTTACGTCCTT
>CAZSEG010000038.1:2265-5566 GCA_964605875.1 uncultured Chitinophagaceae bacterium | reverse complement strand
GGCTTAAAAGCTACTTTGAAATAAATGTCTTCTCCACTGCTTATGCCCCCGAGAATACCCCCGGCATGATTGCTGCGGGTTCTTACTTTTCTGGTTTCGTCTGTAAAAAACTCATCGTTATGCTCAGAGCCGTAAAGTTCTACTCCACTAAAGCCGCTGCCGTATTCAAAACCTTTTACGGCATTGATGCTGAGCATGGCTTTTGCTAATTCTGCTTGTAATTTATCAAACACAGGTTCGCCCAAACCCGCAGGCACACCCTGCGCCACGCAGGAAATAATTCCGCCCAGCGTATCGCCTTTTGCTCGTGCATCTTGTATGGCTTCTATCATTCTATCAGCCGTTGGTGCATCGGGACAGCGCACTATGTTGTTTTCCGTTTCAGCAAGATTTAATTCCGTGTAAGGCTTATCAATTTTAATATCGCTCACCTGCGAAACAAAAGCTGAAACAGTAATACCGTAATGTTGCAACAGCAATTTCGCAATTGCTCCCGCAGCAACCCGCGCGGCAGTTTCGCGCGCGCTGCTTCTGCCACCACCGCGATGGTCGCGAATACCGAATTTTTGCTGCCAAGTATAATCGGCATGGGACGGACGAAAGGCGTGTTTCAGATGGTCGTAATCTTCGGGTTTGCTGTCTTTATTATTGATAACAATAGCAATTGGCGTGCCGAGCGAAACACCTTCAAACACACCGCTTTTGATATGCACAATGTCGTCTTCGCTGCGCTGCGTGGTGATGGCAGATTGCCCGGGCTTGCGCCTGTCCATTTCATGCCGGATAAAATCCAAATCAATTTTCAATCCCGCAGGGCAGCCGTCTATCACCACACCAATAGCCTTGCCGTGGCTTTCGCCAAAGGTGGTGATGCTGAAAAATTTACCAAAGGTGTTTGATGACATGGCATTTAATTTTTAGATACCATACAACACTTCATACTCATAGCTAATCGTCTTTTTCTCGTTCGCTTTTAGCGGCACTTCCCATTTGATTTGCGACTCGGGATTGATGGAAGTATAATAGCTTTTCTTTTTGGTAACCACACCGCCATCACTTTGTTTGCTCACTTCTCCTGTAAGGTTTTTAGTGATGTTTACGGTGGTGGCAACCGGCTGAAAATTTTCGATGGTGATAGTGCCTTTCAATGTGGCTTTGCCATACGTTGCTTTACCTGCTTTTTTGAAGTTGTCGTTGCGCGAAAGTTCTTCTTCCACGCTTTTGGTAACAATATCAATCGCTTTAGATAAGCGCACATTGGTGTTGACTCCGGCAGGGGTATAGCCCATATTGTCCTGCGCTAAGAATTGTTCTTTTTCATTCAATACCATGATGGGTGCGGAAGTTAGCGGGACACCGCTGATGTTCTTGATTTCGAGCGAATGAAACACATCGTATTTATTCTCTTCGGAGTTTGCATAGCGACTGCTGAAAAAGTTCACATAATCGGGAATGGTACATTCGTATTTGTCTTTGTACTCTAACTCTTTTGCGAAAATCGGGAAGTTGCCTTTGCTGTTTTTCGCCAGCGAAACTTTGCCGATTTTGTAGAAATACAAATCGCCTGTTTTTTCACCTTCGGTATCGAAGTTTTGCTCAAATGCTCCATCAAAAGCGGCTGCTTCCATTTGCACAGATTTGTACATGTATTGCGCATTGCTCGTGCTGCGACCCGCCAGTGCCTGCGGTCCATCGTTGGTAAGATAATCGTAAGTCATAGGGTCGGCTTTTAAACCAAAGGCAAGCTGCGGTGAGCCAACCACTAATTCCATTTCGGCATTGTTGATGGCTTCGCCTCCGTTTTCGATGGTGGCTTTCATTTCCAAGCGGGCATTTTTACTGTCTTTCAATTTCAAAAAGTATGAAGGAATCCAGTTCATGCCGCTTTGCAAATAGAACTCCTGCAAGGCAACAGTTGCTGCGGCTTTTTCGGGTTGCAACACAATCATTTTTTTCAGGCTGTCTGCAAGAAAAGAGTTGTTTTCTGTGTCTTTAAATTCCACCTGGTAAATGCTGTTTGCTTTCAACCATGAACTGCCTTTATCGTTTTTGATTTTCACCATGTTGGTTTGCTGATTGAAATCAACAATAGTGCCCGAAAGCGATTTGTCGATTTGGGTAGAAGCGGTGAAATAAACAGTTGCTTGCTTGCCCACGTTTGCCGCAACGTAATCCTGAACGGTTTCGCAACGCTTAGTTTTTTTAAATGTATCCACCTTGAAAGTAAGATTGCGGATACCGTTGTCTTTCGATGCGCCAATCCAGTACGCACCATATATCGCGTTGTTTGGCAATGGCAGAAGTACGTTGCCGTTTTTGGTGTTGGCAGTTCCTTCGTTTACAATCAGCGCAGTTCCATTTTTATAGATGGTTACTTTTTTTGACGGCAGATTGCTTTGTGCCGGTGCGTTCAGCAATAATGCTGTTGCTGCAATTGATAAGATGATTCTCATATTGATATTTGTTTTGCGAATAGATGGTTTAGTAATTGAATTCCATAATTTGAAAGTAAATGTTTGTGATTTCTTCTCAATGTTTAAAATCACTATTGACCGACTAACACATATAAATTGTTGATACACAAATACAAACACACCCCTCTCAAGAGGGGAAAACAGCCAATGTAAAGCACAGCAACAAGTTGAGCATTGTCATTTAATTTTAGTCGGTCAATAATGTTTAAAACAAAAAAGGCTGCTTCTAACGAAGCAGCCTTAACTAAAAAATCAAATTTTATTGCTTAAAAGTGTTTGATGATTTGCTCGCCAAACTCGCTGCATTTTACTTCGGTTGCGCCTTCCATCAGGCGGGCAAAATCGTAAGTAACATTTTTGCTTGCAATGGCTCCGCTCAATCCTTTGTGAATCAGTTTTGCGGCTTCATCCCAACCGAAATATTCAAACATCATAGCTCCCGAAAGAATTACAGAACCGGGATTCACTTTATCCAAACCGGCATATTTTGGCGCGGTGCCGTGTGTTGCTTCAAATATTGCATGACCGGTTACATAGTTAATGTTTGCGCCCGGAGCAATGCCGATTCCGCCAACCTGTGCAGCCAATGCATCGCTCAGATAATCGCCATTCAGGTTCAACGTTGCAATCACATCAAAATCTTCGGGGCGGGTAAGCACCTGCTGCAAAGTGATGTCGGCAATAGAATCTTTAATCAAAATTTTACCCGATGCAAGCGCAGCTTTTTGTTCTTCGTTTGCTGCCGCTTCGCCTTTTTCTTTCTTGGTTTTTTCCCATTGATTCCAAGTGTACGTTTCGTCGGCAAATTCAGTTTCGCCAAGCTGATA
>CAZSEG010000038.1:0-2255 GCA_964605875.1 uncultured Chitinophagaceae bacterium | reverse complement strand
TCATGATGTTGCCTTTGTGCACCAAAGTTACACTTTTGCGTTTGTGCGTGATGGCATATTCAATAGCCGAACGAATCAAACGTTGCGAGCCTAATTTAGAAACGGCTTTGATGCCGATGCCTACATTCGGTTCAACATCCGCGTCTGCTAATTTTGCAATTCGTGCGTATTCTCTGCCGCGTTTTTTATCGTTGAAACGAATTTTGTTGTATTCTTTTTCAAATCTTTTGCGCAGGAATTTCAGCACATCGGCAGCTTCCAGAGTGCTTGCCGCAAATTCAATTCCGGCATAAATATCTTCGGTGTTTTCGCGGAAGATAACCATGTTCACTGCCTCGGGGCGTTTCACCGGAGAAGGCGTTCCTGCATAATATTGTACCGGACGCAAACACACATACAAATCTAAAATTTGGCGCAAAGCCACGTTCAGCGAACGGATGCCGCCACCTACGGGTGTGGTCAATGGTCCTTTGATGCCCACTAAATATTCTCTGAAAGCATCCAGCGTTTCGTCAGGCAGCCAACTACCTGTTTTGTTGAAAGACTTTTCGCCTGCCAACACTTCTTTCCACTCGATTTTACGTTTGCCTTTGTAAGCCTTTTCAACTGCTGCGTCTAACACGCGCACAGATGAACGCCAGATGTCCGGTCCTGTTCCATCGCCTTCAATGAAAGGAACGATGGGATTGTTAGGCACTTTCAATTTGCCTCTGCTGATGGTGATTTTTTCTCCCATAATTATTGATTGTTTGTTGTTAAATTCTGTCCTGTTTTTAAAAAACCCCTGCGAACCTAAAAGGATTTTTCAAATACGGAAGATTTTTGGGGTTTGTTGAGGAATATTCTCAATACTTAAAACCACGTAGTAACATGGTATTACGCGGGTTAATGGACATTTTTAGGCTATTGCTCCAAAACCTGTAATCTCTTTAGCTGAGCAGTAATGATTTTACACCCTGAACTTCACCGAATACTCTCTTTTATTACCTCTTTCATCCACTGCCACCACTTTAAAAGTGTGTTCACCGGCAGCCAGTTTCATATCTAAATGATGCGTGAGTTTTGCCACTTTGGCATCGTATTCGGTTATCACCCATTTATCGTCAATGTATGTATCGAAGTCGGCAACACCGCTCAGGTTGTCGCCAATGGTGAAAATGATATTTCGGTACTGGCGCATATTTCTGCCCGGCACAATATTTATTGGATTGATGCGCGGAGCCACCGTGTCAATCTTAATTCCGTAATCGCCAAATTCGCGCACCTTGCCGCCCACGTGCGAGCCGTCAAACTTGCCGCCCTTGCTCACCCACGCGCCAAATTCATTCTTCCACACCAGCACGGCTTTGTCTTCTTTTCCTTTAGGAAGTTCTTTGGTAGTTTTAATAAACAGCGAAGCAAAATCCATCAGTAGAGAAGTTACTTTATCTAATTGATGAATATTTGAAAAGAATGAAGGCTCGGCAGTTTGCACAATGTTGTATTTGAAAAGCAGCGTGTCGAAAATGGTTTTTTCCATCACCGTAAAACTTACTTCATCGGTTGCCCAGCGGTTGCGCTGAAATGGCGAAAACAACAAAGAGTAATTGATTTTCTTTTTATTAAAAATGATTGCTGCATCGTCCTTCACCAGCTTGAGTTTTACGGTAGAAATATTTCCCGCAAAATCATATACTTCAATCACAACATCTTTCACTTTTCCATCGCTTAAATCTATGATGCCACTGTTGTTTACATCATTGTAAATTGGGCATTGATTGGCAGGCTCCACAAAACATTTATGAAAACTCTTTCTGCCTTCATTCATAAAAATCGGGTAGTCAATATGGCTTAGCACATAACGTTTATCGCTGAAAGCAATACGGTTCATGTTGAACTCAAAAGTCTTTGCGCTGTCCACCAAAACTCTCATGCCATACACGCCCATCGAGTTGCCTGTGCCGTTAATGCCGTCCCAACTGTTTACCGAAATGCTCACCGCATCGGCATTCACTTTTACCATACCTGTGTTCACCTGGTAATTACCCAATGAACCAATGGTGCGCACGCGGTAGCCATCGCTGTATAGTTTCTTATCGTCCTGCGCATAGAACTTCAAAAAACTGATGATGGGTTTGATGTTGTCCGTAAGGTTATAGCCAAACAACATGGGGTTGATGGGTCGCTCGAAAGTGTCGCGGATTTCAAAGTGCAGGTGCGGACCCGCGCTGCCCCCGGTGTTGCCGCTCAACGCCACAATCTCGCCCTTTTTCACG
>CAZSEG010000037.1:21260-23146 GCA_964605875.1 uncultured Chitinophagaceae bacterium | reverse complement strand
TCTGCGCTTGCCTGTTTAACTTCAACTTTCTGCTCTGCTTTTTTTGTAGCAACCGGAGCCTCAACAGCAGCCTCTTTTTTAGGCGTTTCCTTTTCGGCAGCCTTTGCAGGCGCTTTAGCCGTTTCGTCAATTTTTGCAATTAAGCCGCCAACTTTAATATCATCGCCCTCTTTGGCTACAAGCGAAATCACACCTGCAACAGTAGCAGATAATTCCTGCGATGCCTTATCGGTTTCCACCTCACAAAGCGGCTGATCCAACACAACATAATCGCCTTCTTTCACCATCCATTTGCTGAGAGTTACTTCAGAAATACTTTCCGCTACTGCGGGCACTTTTACTTCGGTCATTATTGATATTTAGCCCGCCAAAAATAATCTTTCAGCAATATGAATGGCAGGAAGTTTTAAATATTCACACTCATTACAAATAGCTGTGAAGTATTTAATACAGGCGGCTTCTTTTTATTTGGAACAAGATAGAATTGTACCAATCAATTTTAAAAGCAAATCATTCGCAAATTCGCTTACTTTGCTCACCGAAACAACAGAAACAACAGTGTGCCTAAAGGTTGACATTCACACACATATTATTCCCAAAAACCTGCCGCGTTGGGCGGATAAATTCGGCTATGGCGGCTTCATTCAGTTAGACCACCACAAAGCAGGCTGCGCGCGCATGATGCGTGATGATGAGTTCTTCCGCGAGATACAGGAAAATTGCTGGGACGAAGATGTGCGCCTGCAGGAATGTGATGCGCACAAAGTAGATGTGCAGGTGCTTTCCACCATTCCCGTAATGTTTAATTATGGTGCAAAACCAAAAGATTGTCTGGAGGTTTCGCGATTCCTCAACGACCATATTGCAGGCATTGTGCAACGCTATCCAAAGCGGTTTATCGGCTTGGGAACCATACCGATGCAAAATGCAGAGCTTGCCGTAAAAGAAATAGAGCGATGCAAGAAGATTGGTCTGCGCGGCATTGAAATCGGCAGCAACGTGAATGATTTGAATTTGAACGAAACAAAGTTTTTTCAAATTTATGCCGCAGCCGAATCGCTTGATATGAGCGTGTTTGTTCACCCTTGGAATATGGTAGGCACAAAGCAAATGCAAAAGTATTGGCTGCCTTGGTTGGTGGGTATGCCTGCCGAAACTTCGCGCGCGATTTGCAGCATGATTTTTGGCGGTGTGTTCGAGCGTTTTCCGAAAATGAAAGTTGCCTTTGCGCATGGTGGCGGAGCGTTTCCTTCGGGCATCGGGCGCATCGAGCGCGGCTTCAACGTGCGCCCCGATTTGACTGCTATTGACAACACCGTAAACCCTCGCGAATACATCGGTAAATTCTATATTGATTCATTGGTACACGACAAAGCATTTCTCAAATACCTTGTTGAAACAATGGGCGCGGAAACCATCTGCATGGGCAGCGATTATCCCTTTCCGTTAGGTGAAGCCATTCCTGGATCGCTGATTGAAAACATTCAATGGAAGAAGAATGAAAAAGAGTTATTGCTGCACCAAAACGCTTTCAACTGGTTGGGCTTGGATGCAAAAGATTTTGTGCGTTGAACAAAATCCGAATTACTTATTTTCATTCTACTAATTCAATTCAACAGTATGAAAAAATCAATTCTGCTTGCTGCGATTGCGCTTTTCGTTTCAGTAAATTCTTTCGCGCAAACCACTACTGTTTTCGGGACTTTAAAAGGCATTGACAACCAATGGCTGCACATATTTTACAGCAATGGCGAAACGAAAGTGAATGACTCGGTGAAAGTGGTGAAAGGAAAATTTCATTACGCTCAGCCTTTCTCTGAACCTAATCTTTTGAGATTGATGGTATATGAAAGAATTGAAAATAAACCGCTTCTGTTCCATGCCGA
>CAZSEG010000037.1:0-21250 GCA_964605875.1 uncultured Chitinophagaceae bacterium | reverse complement strand
CGACAGCACAATTATTCATGTTTCGGGCAAAAAATACAAACGAGAAAAAACAATTATCAATGGTTCAAAACATCATGAGTTGTTTAAAAAAATGCGCGATGCAGATTTCGGTTTCGACAAGCAAATTGATTCATTGGAAAAGCAATACGATAAGCTGATTGCGAAAAAAGATTCGGCTAAAGCTAACGACATAGATATTGCGCTCGATTCGCTGAGTGATTTGCAAACAATGGAGTTCATTTTTGAATTGATGCAACACAAAGACGAATACGCCACACCCGCGCTGCTACTCGATTTGGCGGCATACAAAAACACCTACATAAATGAATTGTACATCATTTATTACGGCTTAACGCCACGCATTAAAGAAAGTCTTTTGGGCAGAAGATTTAAAGCAATATTGGACTCGAAAAAATCGGCAACCGTCAATAGTCTTGCATACGATTTCACATTGCCCGACACGGTTGGAAAGTTTGTTTCGCTCAATTCATTCAGAGGAAAATATGTGTTGTTGGACTTTTGGGCAAGTTGGTGTGCGCCTTGCCGCAAAGAGCATCCGAATCTGATTGAAGTAAAAAAGAAATATGCCGATGCAGACTTTGAAATTGTTTCCGTTTCTATTGATAAAAAGAATGAAGAATGGCTGAAGGCAATTGCAAAAGATGCAGTGAACAAATGGACACACCTGATAGACAATAATGGATTTGATGCTTTATCCATTAAAAAATATGGCGTGTTTGCCGTGCCAAGCACATTTTTGATTAACAAAGAAGGTATCATTATTGAAACCGATGTGCGCGGAGAAAAGTTAGATGCGGCACTAAAGAAATATCTTGAATAATAGTTGAGTACAATTTCGGTAAAAAACATCCAATAAGCAGATGACAAATTGCCCGCTTGTAAAAAAGTATTCACCCGAAAATCAATGTTGTTTTTTGAGTGAATATCCTGCGCGATACCTTACTTAATCACAATTTTTCTAGTAATTATTTTGTTGTTGCTCTGCAACACAACAGAATACATTCCTTTTGAAATACCTGCAATATCCAGCACATCCGAAGTATGTCCGTTCACTTCGATATTTTTTGTTGCAACAGTTGCACCCAACATATTCACCACAAAAACTTTACCCGAAAAAATTTCATTAGTTTTTACCTGCACCATCAGTTTATCGCTCTGCGAACTCACAAAAGTGTTGAAAGCAATTCCGTCAAAATGCTTGTTGTTTTTAATTCCCGAAACAACCGGCTGACGACAACTATCTCCCGGCTCCACGATTTCAATAAATAAATCAAAGCCTGCGCCTTTTGCGTCTTCTTCACTTAAAGGATAAGTTACCTTGTTGCCATTGAATTTTACATAAGCAATGCCTGTAAAGCCAACATCATAATAACCTTTCGGGTCGTTGGTAGTCCCTGAAATAGTGAAGCATCCGTTCTTTCCGCCTTTAAAAACCATGCTTGCCGGATTGGTTGTGTACTGCATCCCGTTTGGAACCCCGCTCACCGTCAATATCTTGAATGAATCTATGGTTGCTACCGAAAAAGAAGAAGGCAACAACAATTGAACAACCTGCTCATAATAAACTCCCTGCACGGCACAGGGCAACAAATCTGCGGTAGGTGTTGCCCCCTCGACTGCGTTGGTCGTGTCAATCACACACGAAACCTGAGCCGAAGCATTCAATAAAAGTAAGGAGAATGTAAAGAGTAAAATATGTTTCATCTGTATATAATTTGTTTGATAAAGGTCAGATGGAATACCCAACCTGATATTCATTTTCGGTTGGTGATTTTGAATCATTGGGCATTTCATCTGAAAAATTTAAGCCGTGAATATAACAAGCCGTTTCACTTTTAGCAGCAAATACCATAATTATGTGCTTCGGGATAAAATTATTTCACCCGTTTAAACTTCTCTGAACAAAAACATTCTGTTTGTCGTCTTCTAAAAAAATATCTGCATGAAATATCTTTTTACATTTTTCCTGTTCTCTTTTTTCATTTTATCTGCCAATGCTCAAGGCATCATTTTTGAGGAAAATATTTCTTTCAACGATGCGTTGGCAAAAGCGAAAGCCGAGAACAAAATCATTTTCATGGACTGCTACACAACATGGTGCGGACCGTGCAAAAGACTTGCCGCAAACATTTTTCCGCTTGAAGATGTAGGTAATTATTTCAATGCAAAATTCATCAACACCAAGTTCGATATGGAGAAGGGCGAAGGACCTTCCATTGCGGCAGAATTTGGCGTTCGCGCGTATCCGACTTTATTGTTTATTGACGGCAACCGCAAAGTGGTGAATCGCGTTGTTGGTTTGGTGGACGGACCAACTTTAATTGCCGGAGGCAAGCAGGCGAATAATCAGTTACCGGGTTTAATGGATGAACTGAAAGGCAAGTACGATGCAGGAAATCGCACACCGGAATTTATGCAGACATACATAGATGCTTTGTTAAATGATGGCGCGAATTATGACAAAGAATTTTCGGAATTGCTGAAAGCATACAGTGATAAAGATTTGCAAAGCGAAAGAACAACCAAACAAATTTTCAGTTATACAAATAGCATCGCTTCTCCGGGAATACCATATTTATTGAAAAATAAAACCTACTACAATCAGGTGGTTGGCGATAAAGTAGTTTCAGGTAAAATAAATTCCCTTGCCGAAAAAGCAATGAAAGAATCGCTTCAAAAAAATGACAAAACAATTTTTGATGCAGGTATAAAAGTGTTGCAAAATCTGAATGCGCCCGATGCTTCGGAGCAAATAAATAAACTGTCAATGGACTATGCCGCCCGCACAAACGATTGGGACAGTTACGATAAATTTGCCACCGCATACATCAAAAAATCAGGCACAAAAGATGCTTTTGTATTGAATGACATTGCATGGAACTATTACCTGAATGTGAATGACAAAGCCTTGTTGCAAAAGGCTTCCAAGTGGGCTTTTGATGCGGTGAATTTGAAAAATACTTCTACCAATAATATCACTTACGCTTATCTGCTTTACAAAACAGGAAATTTCAAAGAAGCCATCAAATCGTGCGACTACGCAATTCTTCGCGCCAAAGAAGAACGCCTGCCCACAACAGGTGCGGAAGAACTGAAAAAAATACTCGAAGGCGACAGCAAAAAATAGAATCAATTCTTCTGCTCTGAAATTGAACAGAAACGGTATAGCTTCGCGGCTGTAATTACCGAATCAATTCAATGAAAAATCAGCGCATAAAATCTTTCGTCCTTCGTCCTTCGTCCTTCATCCTTTTCCTCTTTTCCTTTTCCGCAAATGCCCAATACTTTCAACAAGAAGTAAACTACAGCATTGATGTTGAATTAAACGACTCTCTGCACACGCTCACGGGTTTTATTTCTATTGATTACAAAAACAATTCGCCCGAAACGCTGAACGAAATATGGATGCACCTGTACCCCAACGCCTACAAAAACACCGACACAAAATTCGCCAAACAAATGTTGGAGAATGGCAACACCTCCTTTCAATTCAGTAAAGATTATCAGAAAGGTTTTATCAGAAAAATTGCCTTTAGAGTAAATGCCGAAACCGTAAAATGGGAATTGGACACACCCAACATTGACATTGCAAAAATCACTTTAAACCAACCGCTCAAATCGGGCGAAAGCATCAACATTACCACACCATTTTTTGTGCGTGTTCCTAAAACTTTTTCAAGGCTTGGACACGAAGGTCAGTCTTATCAAATCTCGCAATGGTATCCCAAGCCCGCAGTGTTTGATAAAGACGGCTGGCATCCGCTTTCGTATGTAGATCAAGGAGAATTTTACAGCGAATTTGGTTCGTTTGAAGTGCGGATTACTTTGCCGAAAAATTATATTGTCGGTGCAACAGGCGAACTGCAAACTCCCGAAGAACATCATTGGATAGATTCCTTAATTGCTGCACAGGCAAGCGATACAATTCTCAAAAAAGTAAGAAAAAGAAAAAATGCTTTTGATGAATTTCCAGAATCTTCAACCGAAAAGAAAACGATTGAATTTAAGCAAGACCGTATTCACGATTTTGCATGGTTTGCCGATAAACGTTACATCATAAGGCGCGACACTGTTGAGCTTCCGCAAAGTAAGCGCAAAGTTCTTTGTACCACCATGTTCACGCCTTCAAGCAAAATGCTTTGGAAAAATTCAACTGATTATTTAAAAGATGCCATTCTGCATTACAGCGAAAAAGTAGGCGAGTATCCCTACAACGTTGTTACCGCGTTGGAGGGCGCACTGGAAGCCGGTGGCGGCATGGAATATCCCACCATTACGGTGATTGGCGGAGCAAACAGCAAAGAATCTTTAGATGAAGTAATTACGCACGAAGTGGGGCATAATTGGTTCTACGGAATTTTGGGCAGCAACGAAAGAATACATCCTTGGATGGACGAAGGCGTGAACAGCTATTACGAGCGCACTTACATGATGAAAAAATATCCCGATGCAAAACTTCTTGGCGGCATTTTCAATTCAGGTTTGGGCAAGTTGCTTGATATGAAAAAATGGAAAGCTGCCGACCTGAACTACCTTGCCTACCTTGTGCAAGCCCGCCAAAACCGCGACCAGAAAGCTACTCTTCGCGCAGAGGAATTTACCTCCGACAACATGGGTGTGATTGTTTATTTAAAAACCGCTTTGCTTTTAGATTATCTGAAAAATTATCTTGGTGAAAGCCGCTACGACAGTTGTATGCGCACCTATTTTAATGAATGGAAATTCAAACATCCGCAGCCTGCAGATTTCAGAAATGTGTTTGAAAAAACAAGCGGAGAAAACCTAAGTTGGTGGTTTGATAGTTTATTAAACACCACTAAAAAAATAGATGTAAAAATCCGTAAGGCAACAGTAGAAAATGACAGCATCACAAGCATTACTTACAAAAAAAATTACGACTTCATTCCCGACTTGCCAAGCGTGGTATTAAATGGAAAAATTGTAAACGACACTTCTTGGTCTTCGCCCGACATTAACAGAAAGAACAATTTTTACTATTACAAAAAAGTTGCCAAATACGCTGCGCCATTGCGCTTGCAATTTCTTACAAGCATTGAAAATCCCGAGCGCACACAAATATGTTTTGCCCCTTGGATTGGCGCGAACAACTACGATAAATTCTTTGCCGGAATTGCTTTCTACAGTCCGTTGCTGCCTGCGCAAAAGTTTAAATATTTAATTGCTCCGGCTTACAGCGTAAAAGGTAAAACTGTTGTTGGCGGATTCAAAATGAGCTACAATTTTTATCCCGAAGAAGGCGGTGTGCAACATCTTGCTTTCGGCATCAACGGCAAGCGATACAGCTATTGGCTGAACCCAACGCCAATGCAATTCAACAAGATTGAACCTTCTGTTTCCATTGAATTTAAAAAGAAACATCCGCGCAGTCCAAACACACATTTCCTCAATTTGCGCAGTGCAAATATCTGGCTCGATTATCAATATAAGCAAGGCAAAGAAACCATCGAAAAAGCACAGCATTATTATGTAAACGAACTCGCCTATCGCTTTGAAAGAAAAACAACTTTGCATCCTATGGATGTGCAGGTAAGTTTTCAGCAGAGCGATTACTTTTTGCAAATGCGTGCCGAAGCAAATTTCCGCATCAGCTACAAAAAGAAAAACAAAGGCTTTGACATTCGTGTGTTTGCAGGCGGAAACCCGCTTTACTTCAAAGCAACTAATGATATTTCTGCACCGCTTGGTCGTTTGTATTTGAGCATGAATACTTTGCCAAATGGCATTTACTGGCTGCAACGCGATTACATGCTGGATGAAACTTTCATTGACCGCAACGGACAAAACCAATACATCGGCAGACAAATTGCGCATACGCAAGGCGCGTTCCGTTCGCTCACAACTTTTGGAGCTACACGCAACTTTTTGATGTCGGCAAATTTCTCTACGCAGTTGCCAATCCCTGTGCCAATCTATCCTTGGGCTTCTACAGCAGTTGTTTACACGGAAGCAAAAAAGTTTGAATTTGCAGCAGAGTTAGGCGTATCAGTCGGTTTAAAAGATATATTGGAAATTCATATTCCTTTTGTTACCACAAAAAACATCCGCGACAATCAGGAACTATTCGGCTACAAAAGATTTTTTCAGCGCATCAGCTTTACGGCTAAAATAAAATTGGGCGAGCCATTGGCTTTGATTAGAAGGTTTGTGGGGTAGTCAATTAAAGTTTAAAGAACTTTTGCTTTCCGCTTGTTTCAATTTGTAAAAAATACATGCCGGACGAAAGCACAGATACACCTGCTCCAATCTTCTGAAAGCCTTGATGCAATTCAATTGTTGAATTAAAAACGCTTCTTCCCGCAATATCAAAAATTTCCAGTTTTATACTTTGTTGTATGAAGTTGTTTACATCAACATTCAAAATATCCGTTACAGGATTCGGATAAATCTTAAATCTTAAATCGCTAAATCCTAAATCCTCAATGCTGCTTACCACAACCTGCTGCGATAACACACAACCCGTTTCGTTTTTCACATACACTGTAAAAGAGCCTTCATTACTGACAGAAAAAATATTGCTGAGCTTCCATGTAGTTCCATCCAACGAATACCAAAGCGAATCGCCACCGCAGTAAGCATTTACAATAATATTTCCGGGATTACCTCCGGTGGGCGCAACTACATTTATGTTGTTGATGCGCAATGTATCCGGCTCGCGAATAATCACCGTTGCGCGATGCTCACAATTGGCATCGTCTGTTACCGTTGCCTGATACAAACCTTGTGAAAGATTGTTTCTTACCGCATTTGTGTTGCCGTCATTCCACAAATAAGAAACACCATTTGCCAATGATAAAGATGCGTAACCGTTGGTATCATTTTTACATAAAGCATCTGCATAATTTAATTGCAAAGCAGAAGCGCAACCGTTGCAATTGTAATTGTGCGTATTCAAAATTGCGGCATATAAATTCAATCTTCCATCGCTTGAAACTTTGTTGTTTAAAGGCTCTGTTTTTGTTACCGCATTCAGCAGCCAGTCTTTAATAAACAACGACAATGAATCGGGATATGCTTCATAGTCATTTATGAATTTTGGGCAGGCTTCGGCATACATGGCAGCGATTGCGCCCGCAATGTGCGGGCAGGCAAACGAAGTGCCGGATGATGAAGTATAATTATTCGCAACAGCAGAGGAAATCACACTTGCTGCGGGCGCGGTAATGTCAATGTTTTTCAGTCCGTAACCACCGTAGCGGTTATCGCTGGCGGTTGTTCCACTAACGGCAATCATCCACTTGCTGGGGCAAGTTGTCGGGATGTCGCCCACCGCGTCCACATCAAAATTTGCATTGGTAGTTGCGGTAGCATTTAAAATACCTAACATACCCATAGTGTCATACAATGCGCACCATATCGGGTAATTTTGCGGCAGCCCGTTATTCACGCCAAACGATGAATTTACGGCAACAATAAAAGCTCCTTTTGCGCCACTTGTTTGGTTGTATAACTTGCGCATTTCAATTACATAATCATAGCCTTTAATTACTATGGCTTCGTTTGTTGATGATGCGCCAACAGGTAAAATTTTCACTCCCCACACAACGCCTGCAACACCTTTTGTGTTGTTGCCTTTTGCACCCACAATTCCTGAAATTAAAGTAGAATGATTGATGCCTCCGTTTCCGTAAACATTGCCGGTTTCGTTGTAAGCATTCCAACCCTGATAATCGTCAATAAAACCATTGCCGTCATCATCAATTCCGTTGCCGGGAATTTCATTATGGTTCACAAAAAAATTCAGGTCTTCGTGATACAAATCGAAATACTCATCTACCACAGCAACTACAATGGTGTCACCATTCTTGGTAAGTGGTGAAGTGTTGATTGCCCAAGCCTCAGTTGCGTTAATATCCGCACCGGGTTTGCCATTCAACTGCCCCGTGTTCTGCATATTCCATTGTTGGGCAAAAAATGGATCGTCAGGCACTAAACTCCGTCTTTCAACTTCATGATTATACTGAATGGCTTTCACCGTTTTGTCGCTGCCGATTCTGTTTAATTCCTCCATAGTAAAATTGCCGCTTCTCTTTTCTAAAAGAAAAATATTCATGCCTCTTGAAAGCGTTTCTTTCAATTCAATATCAGTATTTTTTTGAAGAAAAACTTCAATTGAATTTTCATGTAATTGAAGAATACATTGATTCGGAATAATGCTCACTTCCTGCGCGTTAAGCAGCAGAAAAAAAGAAAAAAGAAAAAAGAAAAAGACTTGACGAATCATTGTTTAAAACGAAACAATCTCAAATTACTTATGCCAGTTTACAATCAGGTCTGCCACAGCCGAAATTTCCTCTGCGTTCAGTTTGTCGGCAAAAGCAGGCATACGTCCTTTTCCGTAGCTGATGCTTTTCACCAATGCAGCTTTATCAAGCGGAATAGTTTGCAGATTAGGTGTGCGCTCGTCCTTTACGCCTTGCGCTCCGTGGCAACGTGCGCAGTTTTTAGCGAAAATGTTTGCACCATCATATACTTTTTCTTTGGCGGCAGTTGGTACAGAGGCTTTTTTAGAGCATGATGCAATCAGCATGAAAAAAGCAACTGCCGAATAAATTACAACTCGCATAGTAATACTGTTTTCAGCAAAGCTAATATGTTTAAAGACATTCCAAGTTTTAGAAACTTGGAATGTCTGTGTACGCAAAACACGAATTAAAATTTTGTTCGACTTTTTAAATAGCTTTCGGGTGTCATTACTGACAAATTACTGTTTTTGTAATCTTTTACGTTTCGGGTAATAATGATTTTTACCTTTTTGTTTTGTTCGGCTGTAAAGTTTTGCAACGCATCTTCAAAATCTTTGAACTCTGAATGTAAAGCCTGCTCAATAATTTTCTTGTCCATTGTCAGCACTTCAATAAAAGAAAGCAACAACGTCAGCTTTTCAATTACTTTTTCGTGCTTAGCGTTCAGTCGCAAAATGTAGTAGGTGTTGCTGATAATTACAGGCGTGATATAGCCTGTGATTTCCTGTTGTTCGCAGAGCGAAAGAATTTCCGTTGCTTGTTCGGAAAACGGCTCTCTGTCTAAAAAGAAGTCGAGCAAAACGTCCGTGTCTATCAATACATTGTCCACCGCTTACAAATATTTTTTAGACAAACTTTCCGCCAACGCCTTTTTGTAATCCACGTTTTTATCCATAGAAAAAGAACCGCGCAATGATTTTACAATCGGACTTGTTTTTGCTTTCTTTGGAGTGGCTTCCTGCGTAATTGCTTTGAGATAGTTTTCTATCAAATCAGATAAGCTGCGTTCTTTGTTTCGCGCGTATTTTTTCGCCTTTTCTACCACCGCTTGCTCTATGGTCAATGTGAGTTTCGTGTTCATAAAAACAAACTTACGCTATCTTGATTATACGTGCAAATTTTATTTTTTGTACACGTAGTAATTTTAGACTTTCCAAGTTTTAGAAACTTGAAAAGTCTGTGTGTCATTTTTTTCTGAACAATTCTGCTAAGTTTAATTCAAATCCTTTCAGCACATCATAGCCATAGAGCGTTTGCTCAAATGACTGCACAAAAGACTTTTCGTTTTTCCTGTAAACCCACACCGTTTCATCATCAGGATTTACTAACCATGCCAGCAGGCAACCGTTCTCAATCCATTCTTCCATTTTTTGTTTGAGGTCGGTAACAGGGCTTTCAAACTGAATTATTTCTATTACAAAATCGGGAGCGGTACGAAGAAATTTTTTCTTTTCTTCTTTCGTATTTTTTTTAAACTGTTTAGTGGAAATCCAACCTACAAAAGGTGAATACATGGCAGAATTTTGAAGAAAGAAACCTGCATTTGAACCGAAACATTTTCCGTTTACTTGCTGCTGATTCCAATTTCGGAGTTCAGAACTAATTTCGGAGACAAGCAATGCGGTATTAAATGACAATAACGGCTTTATATGAATTTTACCAAAAGCATCTCTTTCTATTCTGTGAGACGAATTACTCCCACATAGCAAGAACAAATCATCATCAGTTAGATGGACTTTTGCAAAATCTATTACCTTTTCCTTAATCATGCACTAAGCATCCAACTCCCCTGCAATCACATTCAGCGAACTCAAAACCAAAATTGCATCGCTCAAAAATCCGCCTTTAATCATTTCGGTATAAGCCTGATAATAGATAAAGCAAGGTCTGCGGAAGTGCAAGCGGAACGGTACGCGGCTGCCGTCAGAAATTAAATAATAACCCACTTCGCCATTGCCGCCTTCCACCGCGTGATACACTTCGCCTTTGGGTACAGGAATTTCGCCCATCACAATTTTAAAGTGATAAATCAGGGCTTCCATGTTGTTATAGACCATCTCTTTCGGAGGCAAATAAACTTCGGGTACATCGGCATGAATTGCGCCTTCGGGCAAACCCTCCAACGCCTGCTCAATAATTTTTATGCTTTCCCACATCTCGGTGTTGCGCACGCAAAAACGGTCGTAAGTATCACCGCTTTTTCCAACGGGAATGATGAAATCGAAATCCTGATAGCTGCTGTACGGATTTGCCACGCGCACATCATAATCAATACCCGCAGCGCGAAGGTTTGGTCCCGTAAAGCCGTAGCTCATCGCCTTTTCTGCGCTGATGCCGCCAACGTTGATGGTTCTGTCCATAAATATTCTGTTGCGCGAAGCCAGCTCTTCAAATTCCTGCAAACCTTTTTTAAAGTCTTCTAAAAACTTTTTCAGCTTGCGGAAACCTGTTGCGCTGAGGTCGCGTTCCAAGCCACCGATGCGCCCCATGTTGGTGGTTAATCGCGCACCGCACAGTTCTTCATAAATTTCATAAATCTTTTCGCGATACTGGAAAATATAAAGGAAAGGAGTGAACGCACCCGCATCAAAAACCAAAATGGAATTGCAGATAATGTGGTCGGCAAGACGCGCCAACTCCATCATAATTACACGAATGTATTGCGCGCGTTTCGGCACTTCGATGTTCAGCAATTTTTCTACCGTCATCCACCATCCGAAATTGTTGATGGGCGATGAACAATAGTTCAGTCTGTCGGTTAAAACATTGATTTGATAAAACGGGCGGTTCTCTGCAATTTTTTCAAACGCGCGGTGAATGTAGCCAAGCGTTTGCTCGGCATCCACAATGCGCTCGCCATCCATCAGCAGCACGTTCTGAAAAATTCCGTGCGTAGCAGGATGTGTTGGTCCAAGGTTCAATATGCTCAACTCGCTGCCGTCTTCATTTTCGCGCTGGCGAATCATGTCGGCATATTTTTCTTCGATGGTTACAGGTGTGATGAATTGGCTCATTTGTTCCGTAAATAAATTTTCAATATTCGTTAATAGTGTTGTATCATTTTTTCACGCTTCCTACACCAGTTTATTTCTCCTGATAAAAGAAGGTTGCGTATGGCTGCAAACGTAAGAAAATATGTTCGGAAAAATATTGATGCAGCTAAAACTGTAATCTTGTTATGATACAGGTGCAGCATGAGCAAAGATAAGATGATATTATTATCAATTTAGTGTTGCAAGGTGCGTTTTGAAATGACTGCTCACATCCCGTTTATCAATCTTTCAGCCAGCTTTCATCAGGGTTCAGCGATGTGTGAATGACGGCATGAAGTATTATTAACGGTTCTTTTTCATCCACTGTGAAATGCAGCATATAAGGATATTTTTTTACGAGCAGGCAACGTACATTATCGTAGCGAATCTGGCGGAAAGGAGCTTGACGAAGATAAGCAATAGTTTCTTTTACCGCAGCATGAAATTTTTTACCTAATCCTTTTGCCTGTCCGTTGTAGTAATCAATTCCCTGTTGAATTTCATCATGCGCCCGAACCGTGATAAAAACCTTATGGCGTTTCATTACAACCTGAATTTATTCTGCACTTTATCCCAATCAAGCAACTCATCTTTTTTAAGCGACTTGATTCGGGCGCGAACTATTTTTTTATGACTTTCGGGGATGTTATATACATCTTGCTCCTGTTGTTTTTTTATACCGTAATCAACAAGATTCTTGATGCTTAAAATCAACTCAGGGTCTTTGAGCCGCTTAAAGTTTTTTGCAATCGTAGTTTTTTCTGTCTCAATATTCATCACATAAATTTTAGACGAAGATAAGAGAATCTAACCTAAATGCCACACGCCACCAGCCTCTGCCGAGTAGTTTCTTACTTGCTTAAAACCTTTTCCAGCACCGTTTTCAGGTGCGTGATTTCCGCTTTCAGTGAATTGATTTGTTCTTCGTGTAGTCGTTTGGTTTCTTCGGTGAGTTGATTTATTACTAAACCATTTTGACCGTTCTGATTGTGCATGATATTAAACACCAGATGTTCATTGAATGTGATAATATCTTCGGGGCGAAGCTGTAATGCTTCTGCAATTTTTTCCAACTTGTTGTATGTAATGTCTGTTTCGCCTGTTTCGATTTTGCTGTAGGATGGCTGTGTCATATCTAACAGTTGCGCCATGTGTTCCTGCGTGTAGTTTTTCAGTTCGCGCAATTTTTTGATTTTCTGTCCGACTTGCATAATTGGCAATTTTAATCATGCCAAAAGTAAACGAATAAATTATTCAGCCTGCGAATATTGTATTCGCGCGAAAATTTTTCTCACAGAAAGGTAATGCTGTCTTTTGCGCCCGCGCTGAAACAAATCAAACAACATGAAATATATTGCCACACTTATAGTAACTCTCTTCGTTTCCTTTGCGCTTGTTGGGCAAGCAACAAATCTGGAGGAAGTTGTTTATCTGAAAAACGGAAGCATCATTCGCGGAACAATCATAGAGCAAGTGCCTAACCAGTCTATTAAAATTCAAACAAAGGATGGCAGCATTTTTGCTTACAGCATGAATGAAGTTGAGAAAATCACGAAAGAAACACCAAAAGCTGAATTATCAGCACAACCTGTTTCAAAGAAAAACTTTGATAACTCAAAGGTGAAAGAAAAAGGCTACACTAACATCACAGAGTTTGGAGGTATTTTTAAAGTAAATGACCAGTCTGCACTTCCCCATTTGTTTACCCTCACAACAATCAATGGCTACCAGATAAATCGTAATGGTGCTATTGGCTTTGGAACAGGGATAGAGATAGGCAAATACGAAAAAACATCAAGGGTAAAAACTAACCTTGTTTTGAATATCCCGTTCTTTATTGACGGGCGATATTACATTCTTAAAAAGAGAGTTACTCCTCTTCTTGCTTTTGGAGCAGGTTACAATCATTCAATCAATTTATCTGGTTTTGCTGCAAAAGGAGGCGCTATGGCGTATCACCAAATAGGCATTCGTTTTTATGCTGCTGAAAAAGTTTCTTTGATTTTCTCGTTGGGTTATCGGTTTCAACACAGTTATTATCGTTTTGATGATCCTTTTGCTGACCAGTTTCAGGGGCATGACCAATCGCTCAATAATTTCAATAATTATAGTTTCGGCTATGTACGACACACCTTCTCGCATTTATTTACTATGAAAGCGGGTTTTACTTTTTGAAAGAAGAAATCAAAAAAAGGTAAGTCGGGTTGTCTAACGTCAATTATTTAACACAGACTCTTAATTGAGCGTAAGCTGTGATTGCGTTCAACTAGGTAAGCAGCCTGCGGCTACTTTGTCCGCCAATATGCTCTTGGAACTTCAGGGACTTTCGGGACATTTGCCTGTTGAGGTGCATTTGTCCTGCAAGTCCCTGAAGTCCCACAAAAAACAAGTTGATAAAAGGCTTGGATTATTTGGGCTTTTTCCCAACTAAACGACACCAAGGTTTTGCGAAACCGGCTCTCTGCCAAAATACCTGTCATCCTTATCGGTTCTTCCTGCATCTTCCAACGGAAATTCTTTGCGCATAGGAAATGAAACCATTTCATCCATGTTCAGAATGCGTTTCAAATCGGGATGCCCCTTGAAAATAATTCCGTAGAAATCATAAGTTTCTCTTTCCTGCCAGTTGGCTGAATTAAACAGTGATGTAACGCTTGAAACTTCGGGGTTTTCGCCATTCAAAAATGCTTTGAAGCGAATGCGCACATTTGCCACCCAATTGTGTAAATGATATACAGTTGCAAATTGTCTTTCAACTTCATTGTCGGGATAATGCACTCCGCAAACATCCGTGAGAAATGTAAAAGCAAGTTCCTCATCATCGCGCAGGAACTGCATTACTTCCAACACCTTTTCACGGTCTGCTTCAAAGGTGAGCATACCCCACGGTTCTTCAAATGCTTTCACTGCTTCGCCAAATTGAGCGGTGAGTTTTTGTTGAATAGTATTGTTATCTAAAGTCATTTCTGTAATTGCTTTAATGCTTTGAGATTTTCTTTTGAATCAAAAATTGCTGCTATGGGAATTGAAAAACCTACAACGGCTGATGAAATAATGGTTCCTGATTTTGATTTCAAATTCAGTTCATATTCTCCGTCTTTTAATAAATATTGCTCCACAAATTTTTTATCGGGGTCAATAATCCAATATTCTTCAACATGGTGTGTTGCATAATCTTTGAATTTTATTTCTCTGTCGTGCTTTTCAGTTGATGGTGAAAGCACTTCAACTACAAAATCGGGAGCGGGAAATTGCATTTGGTCTTGCTTAAATTTTTTAGCTTTTGTATTGCGCCAAAAGCAAATGTCAGGTTCATAATCATTGCGAGTGAGTGATACAAGAATTTTTTCAACGCCAACAACCCCTAATTCATGTGTGTCCACATAAATGCTAATTAAACGACACAACCTTTCTGTTGCGGAATTGTGAGATAATTTCACGGGCGATTGAAACACAATTTCCCCGTTGATAAATTCCATCTTTTTATTTTCCTCCACAATCTCGTAAAAACGTTTGCGCGCTTTCTTTTCTTTGTCCAAAGCAGAATTTACCCGTTGCACAAGCGCGTGAACATCAGGCTCTGAAAGAATTTCATTAATCAGCGATTCTCTGAACATAGCATCTAATTTACTACAATTCCGTAGCTCGCCAGAAGCGATTTATATTCGGGTGAATTTCTCCTGCGCATGGGTTCGTTTTTCACCAACTCCTGCAACTTCATCACACCATCTAAAATCTGCTCGGGGCGCGGAGGACAGCCTGGCACATACACATCCACAGGAATTACTTTATCAATTCCCTGCAACACGGAATAAGTATCGAACACGCCACCGCTCGAAGCGCACGCGCCAACAGCCATTACCCAACGCGGCTCTGCCATTTGCTCGTAAACCTGACGAAGCACGGGTCCCATTTTTTTGGCAATCGTTCCCATCACCATCAGCATATCCGCTTGGCGGGGAGAAAACGAAGGACGCTCGCTGCCGAATCTCGCAAGGTCGTAGGTAGAAGCCATAGTTGCCATGAACTCAATGCCGCAACAAGAAGTTGCAAATGGCAGAGGCCACATACTTTTGCTGCGCGCCAAGCCCACTATTTTATCCAGTGTAGTTAACTGATAACCTTCGCCATTAATAACAGGCGGCAGAACCACCTTTCCAACTTCACTCATATTTCATATTTATGATTTGATGATTTTAGATTTAGAAAATCAAACTTCTGAAATCTAAAATCTAAATTTTTTATTCCCACTCCAACGCACCTTTTTTGATGATGTAATAAAAGCCCACCAAAAGCATTCCCATAAATAACACCATTTTTATCATTCCGTCCATGCCCATTTCGCGGAAGTTTACCGCCCAAGGGTAAAGGAAAATCACCTCCACATCAAACAATACAAACAAGATTGCCACTAAAAAATACTTTACAGAAAAAGGAATACGCGCATTGCCGTGTTGTTCAATTCCACATTCAAAGTTGGCATCCTTAACTTTTGAACTTCTGCGCGGACCAATAAAATGCGAAATCAAAATTGTAGTGCCCACAAAGCCCGCTGCAAAAACAAACTGCATCAGTATGGGCAAGTAATTGATGTTAGATGAATTCATATCCATGCAAAAATAAACTTCCAACTAACTTCTTCAACCATTTTGCAAACAAAAGGTTGGTATCTTGAAAACAGGAATGAAAAAAGAGCAGATGAGTAATCAAATAACACCGATTTCTGTTGTGCGAATCCACCCGACTTTGCCGTCTGCAAGGCGCACTTTGCACCATTCTCCAACCCTGTCTTTTATTTGAAGTTTCAGCCCTTCGTGAATTGTAAAAAGGTTTGTGCTTGCTTCATCCGGTGCGCTTTTTACATACACCGAACTTGACAAAAGAATAGCTGTATCCGGTCCTGTTTCACACTTTTGCTGCTTTAGTTTTAAGCCAAAACAAAATGCCGATAAAAGTAGGATGAACACGCCAAAAACAAAACCTGTTTTGCGGTATCCGGTGAACAGATACAACACGAAAAAACCGAAGGACAACCAAACAAGTCCGACAGATAGCTGACCCCAACCGGTTGATGTAAATGTTTTGCGGAATTGCCTCCACCAGCTAACAATTTTCAGTTCGGGAACGCTGATAATTTTATCTGTGGTTTTGCGATTTGCAAGTTGAAGATTGTGTAAAATATCTTCGTCTTCGGGCGCAAAATGCAATGCCTTTTCGTAATGCAAAATGCTTTTGCCTAATTGATTTGTTTTAAATAAAGCATTTGCAAAATTGAAATGAACTTCCGCGCTTTCGTAATCACTTTTAATCAGTTCACCGTAAAGAATTGCAGCAGAATCAAACTGATTTTTTTTATACAAATCGTTGGCGGTGTTGTATAATTCCTGTGGCGATTGCGCTGAAACAAAATTCAAATTCAGGCAAGAAAACAACAGCAACAGCAACGATAATTTGCCAAATTTCAGGCACACAATATTCTCCGGCACAAAGGGATTTCGGTTCACTTTCCTCATTTAATTTCGTCCTCCAAATCTGCAATGATAGAAATTGCCGCTTCGTAGTTTGTTTGCATTTCGCCACCTTCACCAACGGGAGCATACAAAGCGATTTCGCAAGTGTTCAAAATGGTTTTCAATTTATGAATAGTTTCGCTTGAAACACTTTTTGAAGCCAGCTTTTCTTCCACATTATCTTTGCTTAATGAAGCCATATCAATATTCAGCTTATCGCCCAGATAACCCCAAATTGCGCGACTTACTTCATCATAAAATTCTTTCTTCTTACTTGCTGCAAGATGTTTTTTTGCAACCGACAATCTTGACTTTGCAATTTTAGTTGCCCGCCTGCGCTTAACGCCAACAATATCTGCTGCCAGATTTTCGTTCCGTTTTTTCAGCGCAATCAAAGCGATAAATAAAATAAACGGAGAGGCATACCCAAGACCCAAACCAATGGAGGCAGGAAAAATGTTTTGTTTCTTTTCAAAATTCGGAGCAGCAGTTTTGATAAAACGAATGTCTTCACCAAGAGATTTCACATCTTCTTTTGCGGGTGCAGAAAGTGCAGTGTAAGTTGTGTTTGATGCTTCTCCCGTTACATTCAACTTAAATTCGGGCGATTTTACAACTACATATTTTCCCGTTTCTGTATTGAAAAAAGAAAACTCATTTGCGGGAATGGTGTAATCTCCGGGCAGGCGGGGAATAATCAAAAAATCATATTGTTTGCTGCCGCTGAAACCTGCGCCTGTATTGGTTACATTCTCTTTTACTTTCGGGTCATACACCTCAAAGCCTTGCGGCATATCGGGTTTTGGCAGTTCTATAAATTTCAGATTGCCCTTGCCGGAAACGGTTATTGAATACGTTATCGGCTCATCGGTTTTTGTTTTGGGCGATGAAACTTTTGTTACACAAGTGTAATTACCGACTGCTCCGTTAAATGATTCCGGCTTGTTGGCGGCAGGCAATTCTTTCACATTCACTACACCTTCATTGCTTTCTAATTTGAAAGGAACATTTTGCACACGCACACCGCCAAACATATCCCAAACGCTCCTTCTGCCTGTGCGAAGCTGCACCTGCACTACGGTAGAAAGTTCTGCCGGAGTTATTTTTAAAGTGCCGCTGCGTTGAGGAAAGAGATTGAATTTTTGCAACTCAGCTGTGTAGTATTTTTTTCCATTTAATTCTTCGACACGCGGTTTTTGATTTGGGTCTAACTGCACTTCTTGATTCCAAAATCCTTCAATGCCGAGAGGTTTTGTTACTTGCCATTGCACAATTGGGTAGTTGAAGTAAATTTTCAATGTAGCATTTAATTGTTCACCTTGATACACATTGTTATCGCTTAAAACTAACCTCAGAAACATATTTTGCTTCAACTCTTTTTGTAACTCTGCATCATCTGCCGGTATTTCCGCTTCTTGCTGTTGTTGTCCGAATGGGTCGTCAAAGAAAGGATCGTCAAATGGATTATTTTGACTTCTTCTGCGTTGTTGCGTTTGTTGTTGCTGCTGCACGGGTGCAGTTACTTCCACCGTCAATTCATTCGATTCTAAATTTGCACCGCCAACATTCACGCTCGCCTTACCAATTTTTGCCGCACCTTCTTTTTTCGGACGTAAAATATATGAGTAAGTAACAGACTGCGACATACTGCCGTTTATGAAACTCACGCTTTGCGAAGTATTGGGACCCGAAAGCACCTGAAAGTCGTTGAAGGAAGGTGCTTTGAACCCTTTTACTTCGCCATTTTCAACCACAAAATTTACTTGCAGATTTTGATTTACGGCAACCTGCTTGCCTGCCGAAGCATAGAATTTTGTTTGCGCAAAAACGGATGTGCAGGATGCACAAAGCGCAATTAAATACCACAAATATCCTTTCGCCAAAACCCGTTTCATCATTAACACTACGCGAAAATCCCTTCATTGGTAACACTATACAAATTGCTTAACACAATTTTGGGAGAACGCTGTTGTAACACGGAATGTGGATTTGTGGACATATTACTTTCGAGCGCTTTTGAATTGCGGATGCTGAAGAGCGGATGTACTACATTGGGAAACATAAAAACAAAACTATATTTTCGCAGTATAATAATCTGAAAATGTATAGAGCAAGCATAACTCCGGGCAGCGAAGAAGTAATCATAAAAGTTCCAAAAGACTTTATAGGAAAAGCTGTTGAGATTGTTGCATATACTTCTCAAAAAACAAGGACTAAAAAGTATTCTTTAAAATCCCTGCTTGAGCATTATTCCCAATTCAGTTTTAATACAGGTAAGTTAAGACTTACCCGCGAGGAAGCCAATGAAAGATAAGGTTTACATTGACACCAATGTAGTATTGTACCTTTTTGACAAAGACCTGTCGAAAAAGAAAACCGCTCTCAAACTTATCGAAGAAAATCCTGTGATAAGCACACAAGTAATAAACGAGGCTGTCAATAATTTTATCAGAAAATTCGGTTTTGATAACAATACCTGCATTACCGAAGTAAAATTTATCCTTGATAAATGCAGGTTGAAACTAATAACACCGGAAACCATTGAGGATGCTTTGAACATCAGAGAACAGTCCGGCTATTCGTATTATGATTGCCTGCATCTTGCCTGTGCGCTTGAAAATAAGTGCAAAATTTTTTACTCGGAAGATATGCAGCACAAACATAAGATTGATGGAATGGTTATCCTTAATCCGTTTAAGAAATAGTATCGGTAAAGAAAAGCCGATGGTTGTGTACCCGCTAATCCCGTTACAAGCGAAGGCAAAGTAACACCTCATTTTTCATCGTAAAACTGAGTTTTGCTGCCCACTGTTTCATATTCCAAGCTGCCATTTTTATAGTAACCTTTTGCGCTTACTAATTCGCCTTCTGAATATGTTGCTTCTCGCTCCAAACGTCTATTTTCGTAATACTTTTTTGATATTCCGTGTATTTTATCCTCCGCATAAGATGTTTCACTTCTTAGCTGTCCGTTTTTATAGTAGGCTTTTATTATTCCATGTGTTTTACCATTAACAAAGGGTATTTCTTGTCATAGTTCACCACTTTCATAATAGCCTTTTGATATTCCGTGATCTTTACCATTAACAACGGGTGTTTCAAATTTTAATTGACCATTTGCATAATAGCTTTTTTTGTTGGTGGCAGCACTTTTGTTTTCTTGGGTTGTAGTGCCTGCACCGCTAGCACTGGCGGTGTTATTTGTTCCTGCATTGTAAATAATTTTCAAAGCACCCGAGTTGGCACTGTTGCAGCTATACGCATGGTTGAGCGCGGGTTCGCCATTGCTGCGCTGTGTACATTCCATAGTGGCAATGTTATCGGCTTCTGCTTTTGTTTTTGCTACTCCCCAACCGTAGGCAGTGCCTACCGAAGTGCCTTCAATAGTGCGGTAAGCCCCGCAGCCTGTACCTGACCAGCACAGCACCAAAGCGCAATTGCCTCCTTTGGTTTTACATTCGCCAATGGCTTTTGACTGTGCATCGGCAAGCGAGGTGTAATCGTAAGAAAAGCCGTAGTAAAAGCCGTTGCTTTTGTCAATAGCCAATGCTCCGTAGCGGGTGGTAACAGGAGTTGAAGTTTGCGCGACAGCCGCGATGCCGATGGCGAACCATGCCGCGAGTAGTGTAATTTGTTTCATCTTGCTTTTTGTTTTTTTGTTTTAAATTTTGTGTTTGATTAACAGAATTTATTCGCTGCGCACTTTGCCGGGTGTGTAGGCAACTTTTTTAGGAATGAGAACGCCTATGTTTTTAATGGTGTAGCCTCTTTGTTGGTAGTATTCAATACTTTTCTGACGGTTTGCTGCAAGTCCCGACTTGTCTTCTATCACACTGCCACCTGTTATGCGGGTTTCGGCTTCGGTAAAGGTTGCAATCCCTTTCAGCTTCCCGAATCTTTCTTCAAAAGCGGCATCATACCAATGGTTGGGTGTGCGGTATTTATCCACTTCCATAATGGATGAAACGTAAAATATTTTTTCGCTTGCATTGTTGTAAGACCAATAGGCACTTATAGCTTTGGCTGAAAGGGAAACGGTGAGCAATAACGCGCCCAAAATGATTGTTTTAAAAATGCTCTTTTTCATGTTTTTTGAAATTTAGTTTTTTGCCTACTCTGAAATCCGCTTTTCGGCTTACGCGGTTTATTTTAAAACCACACAAAAAATAAGCGTGGGCTTATTCCCGTTACTCCGTTCAGAGGTTCGACCAAGAACCCGTAGTACAAAGCAAAAAAGGAACGCCCACGCTTACACGCAGGCGTTTCTACTTTTACTCTCCCGTACTACTTTACGTTGGTCGATTTCTGAACAGGAAATTTTAAAGCGAAACGCTAATATTTTATGTTGTTGTCAGTTTATTTCATTCAGTTGTTTTTGTTTATTATTTGCGAATGTAAAAAAAATCGGGGGTGCAATATGCAG
>CAZSEG010000036.1:16986-23578 GCA_964605875.1 uncultured Chitinophagaceae bacterium | reverse complement strand
ATTAAATTGAAAACCGATTGCGTATTGTAAAGTTCAGATTCAGCGTAACCTGCATAAATCCTTAACGGATTCCCACTAACTATTTGCCTAATCAAAATTCGTGGCGAAGTAAAAAAGCGTTGCTCTCTTGGCGCACCGAGCCAATTTCCATAGCTGATATATTCCTTGCCACCCCATGCAACAGAATATCGTTTTACATCTGCTCCTTCCAGCAGAGGTTTAAAAGTTTTATCCTTTTTAGTTGTTGAATGAAAAACCCTCTCCTGAATTTGCTTTTGAGTATGACCTTTGTATTTGTCGTAAGGCGTAAGCCCTAATGTAAAATCGCAAAGCGCAATCAGCTCTGTTTTTCCTTTCTCAATTTTTTTCAGTAAATCCGTTTCGGCTTTGTTGCTGAAAATATCAAATACAGATAATTCATTTTTCAACCACGCTTTTGAATCAATCAACTTTCGTTCTTTGCAATTTGATTCCGTTATTTCTGAAATTGTATCGGTTCTGTCATACAAAATGCACTCGGTTTTTTTTGAGCGTTGTGAAACAGTCAAAATAATTGTTTCGGCTTTCACCTGCTGAAATACATTGTCGGGAAGTCTTACAATCGAATCAACAGAAAAATTATTCAGAATGTGCTTTCTGATTTTTTCGTAAGAACTTTGATAAAGGATAGAGTTTGGAATAATAAAACCGAAAATCCCGTTTTTGGATAAAAGATTCAATCCCTGTTCTACAAATATTGCATACAGGTTAATTCTGTTTTCTGCGGTATTAAATTTATCAAAGTAATATCTGACTAATTCCTGCGGATGCCCTTTAATATCAACCCATGGCGGATTACCAATCACCACATCAAAGACGCCCTGCTGCACTTGCTCACCGTAAATCACCATCGGTTCTCTGAGTATTTGCACTTCGTCAATTCCCATATCCGGTTTAAAAATATGTGCGCGTGTTTCGGTTGTCCGGTGAAACACTTCGGGAAATGCCCTCTGCCAATTAAACGGCTTTATTTTTCTTTCTTCACCAAAGTCAAATTGATTATCATAAAAATCATCGCTGACCAAACTATTCCCGCTCTTAATATTTTCATCAAGCGTTGGCAAAACTCTTTCGTTAAACAAACGAAGCTGTGAAGCAATACTGGCTTCGGTTTCACCTTCCATACATTTAAGCAACAAACTTAGTTTGGTTACTTCAACAGCATTAACATCTATATCAACTCCAAAAATATTATTAAGCAGGATGCGCTTTTTCTCGGCAGTAGTAAGATTGCCTTCGGGTGTAAGCGGGTTATCTTTTTTACCTTTTGAGGGTTTGCCGTTTTCGCTGTAATAGTTCTTGTGCCAATCTAATAAATATTGATAAGCCCCTATCAAAAAACTACCGCTTCCGCAAGCGGGGTCAATTATTTTTATTTTGTTTATTTCTTTTGGCGTTTTGTTTTCAATCAGTTTCCCTACGGTATTCTTTACAATGTATTCAACTACATATTGTGGTGTGTAATAAACCCCGCCCGCTTTACGCACTTCGGGTTTTTCTTCAATTTTAGCACGGTGTGCCTTGTCAATTTTTATTTGCTTGCCTAAAAATTGCTCGTAAGCAGACCCTAATATTTCAACAGATAAAACCGAAAATTCATAAGGGCTTTCGGGATAATACAATTCATTGATAATGGTTTTCATTACCTTGTTATCAATCTTCAAGTGCTTGCTGATTTTATCTTTCTTAAAATCAAACAATCCTGAATTGTATTTTTCGTCCGCTTCTCTGAAAATGCCGAAAAGATTTTGGTAATAGTCGCCCTGTTTTAAAGCGTTTTTAAGATTGCCGTAAGGTTCAACGCTTCTGTCCTCTGCAATGCGTAAAAAGATAATACGGTCAATAGTTTGCTGAACCACAAAGTTGATTTCATCTTCGTCAAGGTCTTTGTTGTTCCAACTGATTGAGGTCGCTAAATAGGTTCGCCAACTATCGAGAGATTGCAGAAATTCTTTGTCAACCGTTGCCGTGCCTTTCTTGTGGGTATCGCTTTGCACAAACTTGTCAAAGCTGCCTTTCAGCACCCGCTCTTTGCTGAACGTGTCCCACAAGAAATCAAACTCGTTCAGGTAATCTTTAAAAGTCAGGTATTTGATTCGCGCAACTGATGCCTTGTCCGTTGGCTTGGGCTTTTTGGTGCAGTCATAAACGGCAAATTCTTCAAAGTCGGTAATGATGCTCACGGCAAGTTTCGCGCTCCAACCGTATCTGCGCACTTGGTAAGCAGGTTGAATTTCTTCTTTCACCGCCACGCTCGGCTTCTTTGCCTCTACAAAAAAAAGCCGCTTGCCGCCAACCAATCGAAAGGAATAATCGGGAGCTTTGGTCGCCTTGCCTACTTTTACTTTGTCTTCATGGATTACTTCACGATAGCTTTCTGCATAACCATTTTCGTTGTCCATGTCCCAACCCAATGCTTTGAAAAACGGGTCAATGAAATCGCGCCTTGTAAGCGTTTCGTTGTAGTCGGCTTTTTTGTAGGAATGGTATTGCTCCTCAAACCGTGTAACGAGGTCGGAAATTTTTTTGAAGGCAGTTTCTTTATCAAGCATTGTAAATTGGTCAGATATAAATGGCTAATTTATGATTTTATACTGTTTATCTGCTTTGGGTGTGGTGGAAAAATTAACGCTTGGATTTAGTGAAGAAAAACTTCCCTAATCTTCCAAATCAGTAATACCACCGCTCAAAATAAACTTCATGGCTTCTGATGCAGAAATGCCTGTCATAGGTTCTACCTGCTCGCGATTTACCAATACAAGATTACCTGCAAAGCTGTAGCTGAAAGGCAGATACACAGCCACTTTATCTTTGATATTTATTTCTGATAAATCTTCCTGTGTCATAAAACCAACGCGAAAAATTCCTGTACCTTTTCCCATTTCAACAGTAACAGGTTTTTTGAATTTTGCTTTGTTGCCGATAAATGCGTTGAATAAATCTTTCAAAGAACCGTAGATGTCTTTTACTAAAGGAGTTCGCTCTAACAACTCTTCAAACAACAATAAAAGCGGTTGCAAAAAAACGGATGAGCCTAATACGCCAATTGCCGTAATCACAAAAAAAACTGCAACCAATCCAATCCCTCTTATCCTTTTGCCAAGTATCAATTCAGTTAAATCGGTAGCGTTGGAATCAAGAAAGCTGAATACAAACCAAAGCGCATAAAATGTAGCAAAAACAGGCGCTATCAAAAGCAAGCCGCGCAAAAACCAAGTGATGAGTTTTCTGAAAAATCGCATAAAAAGTAATTGTAATTGTGCCGAAAGTAGAAGATATACTGTGAACGGGATAAATTCTATCATTTTATGTCAAGTGGAATAATGGAATGGTAGAATGATGGATGAAATACAGCCTGCGTCTTTCCACTGTTCCAATCTTCCATTATTCCACTTTACACCTGCCGCTTTTTATCCCGTTTTTGTATTCTATTGCTTATTGTCCACTCTTTTTAAACCTAAGTTTTCGCCAAGTTTCAGCATCATTTCATAAGCCTCATTGTAATCATTTTGAATCGCGCCTTCAAGAATGGCTTCTTTGATTGCCTCTTTAATTTCACCGATTTCCCTGCGCGGGCTGATGCCGAATGTTTCCATAATCAATTCACCTGTAACAGGCGGTTGAAAATTGCGCACCTTATCTTTTTCTTCAACTTCTTTCAATCGTTCGCGCACCTTTTCAAACCGCTCTAAGTAGCGAATCATCTTATGGCGGTTTTTTGTGGTGATGTCCGCTTCACAAAGCATCATCAGGCTTTCAATATCATCACCTGCTTCAAACAATAATCTGCGCAAAGCTGAATCAGTAATTTCTTCTTTGGTTAATGCAATCGGACGCAAATGCAGAAACACCATTTTGCGCACAAACTTCATTTCGTTGCCAAGCGGTAGTTTCAGATTTTTGAAAATGCGCGGAACCCACTTACTTCCCAAAACTTCATGCCCGTGAAACGTCCAGCCCTCATTTGGCACAAAACGTTTTGTAGGCGGCTTTGCAATGTCATGTAAAATTGCAGCCCAACGCAACCACAAATCTTTTGTGGTGCGTGTGATGTTGTCTAACACTTGCAGGGTGTGAAAGAAGTTATCCTTGTGTCCTTTACCCTCGTAATTTTCAACGCCTTTCAATGCCTGAAACTCGGGAAAAATAATTTGCAGCAAGCCTGCTTCTTCCAATAGTATAAATCCCGTTGAAGGCTTACGTGCAAGAATAATTTTGTTCAGCTCATCAGTAATTCTTTCCTGCGAAATAATTTTAATGCGCTCGACATTTCGCTTAATAGATTCAAATGTTTCGGGCAGAATTTGAAAGTCAAGTTGCGTAGCAAAACGAATGGCACGCATCATGCGCAAAGGGTCGTCACTGAAAGTAATATCAGGGTCAAGCGGAGTGCGAATCAACTTGTTATTTAAGTCTTGCAGCCCATCAAACGGGTCAATAAATTCGCCAAAGTTTTTTTCATTCATTGAAAGTGCAAGCGCATTGATGGTAAAATCTCTGCGGTTTTGGTCGTCCTGCAAAGAGCCTTCTTCCACAAAGGGTTTGCGCGAATCGCGCTGATAGGATTCTTTCCGCGCACCCACAAATTCAATTTCCATTCCATCCCACCTGAAATTTGCGGTGCCGAAATTTTTGAAAACCACAGGGCGCAGATTTTTATCCAATATTTCAGCCGTTGCATTTGCCAGTTCAATGCCGCTGCCTACGCATACAAAATCAATGTCTTTGCATGGGCGAACCAAAATCTGGTCGCGCACATAGCCGCCTACGGCATAAGTTTCAACATTCAACTTTGTTGCGGCTTGCTTTACAGCTTCAAAAACAGGATGCGATAAATTAAATGCGATTTTCATTTGCGGCTGCGAAGGTAAGAGAACTTTAATCAGCCAATTAAGAAGCCATAAATTTTAGTTTCAATAAAAATTTATCTCACAAAAAATTTGTTGTTCATTGCGATAAACTAATTTCACATCATGTCTGATACGCCATCACCACAACCAATTTCTGAAATCGATTTTTTTAAAAAGCGGTTAAGCGCCATTGAGCGGCTTGCGGCTACCAAGCAGCAGCAAATGAAATCGTTGCAGGATATAACCGAAGCCATCAATCACAACATGCCGATTTATGCTTTGGTAAAAATCTACGAAAATATTTTGCGCGCACATCAGGGAGTTGGTAAAGTGATTTTACTGATGAAAGAAAGCGAGGAAAAATGGGTGTGTGAATTAGTGAGTGAAACCGCTCAGAAAATCGAAAATATTTTTGGCTGCGTAAAGATGCTCTCATCTATTGCCACAATTCAGGAGGCAAAAAATCATCAGTTGGGTCAGCTAAATGAATTTGATTTTGTGATACCCGTGATGCACAAAAAAGAACCTGTTGGCTTTGCAATGATTGGTGAAATAAAGGAAACTCACGGTGATGCAATTGAAGATAAGTTGAAGTTCATTCAAACCATTACCAACATTATTGTTGTGGCGAACGAAAACAAAAAACTTTTCAAAAGCCAACTCGACCAGATGCTGATGCAGAAAGAATTGCGTGTAGCGGAAGAGATGCAAAAAATGTTAGTGCCTAACCAATTGCCTGTAAATGAAAAGGTTGAAGTTGCGGCATATTACAAAGCGCACAAAAGTATTGGTGGCGACTACTACGATTTCATTCAGTTGGATAATGACGAGATTGCTTTTTGTGTAAGCGATGTAAGCGGAAAGGGAATTTCAGCAGCCTTGTTGATGGCAAATTTACAAGCTAATCTTCGCGCCTTAATTACACGCAATTATCCTTTAGACCAATTGGTGGATATTCTGAATTCAAAGATTCGGGAGATAACGCAAGGCGAAAAATACATCACCTTCTTCATCGGTATTTTTGATTACAAAACACGTTTGTTGAGATATGTAAATGCAGGTCATACTTCCTCCTTGCTAAACTCAAATGGAGAAATTAAGGAGTTGGATAAAGGCTGCACGATTCTTGGAATGTTTGAGATACTTCCCTTCATTAATGTAGGCGAAATAGCAGTCGCTCCGAACTCAATTATTGTAAATTATACCGATGGCTTGTCAGAAGCCTCTGACCCTGACGGCAACCTTTTTGAAAGCGACAGGATAGAAAATTTCCTCAGGCAAAATCCGCATCTTACCGTTCAACAATTCAACGAACAGTTAATTGATGAAATGCTGCGCTTTACAAAAGGAACGGAATTTGATGATGATTTAACTTTGCTTACGCTCAGAATTAAGTAAGGGCTTCGTTGCAAAAATCAGCAGCAAAGAAACATTGAAGAAAAACAGCGTTCCGATTTTGTCGGATTCTAACATATCATTCAGCGTTAGCGAAAGATAAATCGCCATCAGCGAAAGCATTACCGCCATTAAAATATTTTTCTGATACGCATTTTCCATTCTGTGATAAAGGTTTTCGCCCAACAAGAAAATATATGCCGTAAATGCCAAGAAAATCAGCAATCCGAAAATGCCCTGTTCAACCAAAAGCAACAGAAAATAATTGTGAATGGTAGAACGTTCTTCGTTATCGCTTACCCAAGTTT
>CAZSEG010000036.1:12965-16976 GCA_964605875.1 uncultured Chitinophagaceae bacterium | reverse complement strand
AGTACGGGTAAAAATTCCCCGCGCCAACACCCATCAACGGTCTGTCCATAATCATTCTGCCACCCGCAATCCAGCGATAAATTCTTTCCATGCTGCTCACATCTTTCCCCTCAAAGGTCGCGCTCATGTGGTCACCAAATTCATCATGATAAATCGTGCTGTCGAACTCGGGCGCGTGTTTCAAAAAGCGGTTGTCGTCCACCATGTAAGCCACGCCTGTCAATGCAACAATTGTGGCAATCGCCAGCGTTACTTTCATCAATCGCCACTTCATAATATATAAAAACGGAATCATCATAATCGCTGCCACCATTGCCGCGCGGGTGTATGAAAAATAAATTGCTATGAGAAAAAATACCTTTGCAAAAGCGAGTATCCACCACTGCCACGAATACTTTTCGTACCATGTTGAAGCCAACCAAATAAACGGATAAAACACCACCAACATCAATGCGTAATTCACATGATTGATAAAATATGGCGTTACACAACGATTGATTTCTTCAAAACCAAAGTCTTTGTATGCGTGGCGAATCATAGTAACAATTGCAGTAGCCAGCAATGGCAAAAAAACACACCAAAATGCTTTTTGAAATTTATTGAAACTGTTGATTACAATAGCCGTGAGGAATACAAAAACTGTGATGTACCAGATTTTTGCGGTAAATATTTTGATGGAAACGGAAAAATTCAATGCGTTTAATGCGGTAATAAAAATCCATCCTAAATGAAGAAACAAAAGCAACAGCAACGGATGCGTGTAAAATTTTTTCGGCAGCGCATCCTGATTTTTTATCAGGTAAAAAAAAGTAACCAGCATCAAGCCAATCATCAACGGCTCCGAAGGCAAATCTGTTCCGAGCGAAGGAGTAAAACTGAACTCCATAGAAAGTGGAAGAAAAAACAGCAGTATGTAATAAAGCTGCGGAAAATTATTCAAGCCAATCCACACGGCAGGTATCAGCGCAGGAGCCATCATCAACGGCATGAACTCTAAATACATGGCAAGCGCAACACAGGCAATGGTGAAAAAACCATAGCTCCACAGCAAACCAATATGCAGCTTTGGAAGCGGCTGAGTCATTATGCGTTCAGTTGCTTGCGGAAATCGTTTACCTGCTCTAAAAGCAACACTCCGATAATTGAAAATATCAATGCAATAAAGAAAGCGATAACTACCATAACGGTGCGTTGCGGCTTTTCGCGCCTGTCGGCAGATTCGGCTTTTTCAACAATGCTTAATGACGAAGCGGTGTTGTTGATGGAAACTTCCAATTGCTCGCGGATATTGGTTTTATTCAACAATTCGCGTTGCTGATTTTCAATTTCCCTAAACAATTGCCGCACTGTTTCTCTTGCCAAAAAATTATCGCCATCCACAATCAACGCACCATACTGACTGAATGATACTTTCAAATTATGCTTTCTTACATAAGAATCAGCCTCCACACTCAATTCATTCAAACGTTCAGAACTCTCTTTTAAATCTTTATTAAGCGCAATTACCATTCTCGCGCGGCTCTCTTTAATGGTTTTGCTGTTGATGCTGTCAATCACATCCACCATTTCATTTACAAACTTTGCGGCAAGCTCGGGTTTGGTATCTAAAAGCGAAATTTCAATCGCATCTTTTTCGGTTTTTATGGCATTGTAATTTTTCAAAAACTTCTTGTAAACCTTAGTGCGCCAATATGGTTTGTTGCGGTCTATTTTGTAGTGTTCCACAATACCGTATTTCTCAATCATATCCATCACCAACGGCTTTGAATTTGCAATGGTAAGCACACGGTTTACATCATATTTATCGCCATAGTAATACACCAACTGAGATGAGGAAACATTAAACAATACCGAGCGGTCGTTTGCCGATTGATTCAACGGATAAAATGTTGAAGAAGAAAGGAAATATTCATCTAAAACAAACAGCGCGACAATGCCTGTTACAAATGCCGCTAAAATTGAAATACCCAATATATGTTTCCACCAGCGGATGATGGTTTTGGAGGCGGAAATTAAGTTCTGTTGTTCGTTCATTTAAAAAAATTAGGCTGCGAAAATAAAAGAATTAAGATGCCTTGCTTTGAAGTTTTGATTTAAGCAAATCCGCAAGTTCGTTCAATGATAATATTCTGAAAATAAACGCTGCCGCAATGCCTGCAATTCCCAAAAGCAGCAATTGAAACGAAAGGACGATGCTTAAATTGTGTATCAGAAAAGCTGACGAAAATATTACTGCCGCGAACAACACAATTTTCAACACCGGAATGGAAGCGAAAGCGATTCCGTTTTTTGAAACCAAAACAAGATGCAGCGCAAGCATCAGCACATTGGTTGCCAAAGCCGCAATGGCGCAACCCAACGCGCCATAATCTGCAATCAGCCAAAAATTCATGGCTATGTTGAACAACATTCCCGCAGCCGAAATTTTGCACAACGCAATCAATTCTCCTTTTGCCGTAAGAAAAGTTCCGGCAATGTAAGTGAGCGATGCAGGTATAAAACAAAGCATGGTAATTTTGAAAATGGCAATCCAGTTTTTACTGTTTGAATGATACAACAAACCGACAATAAAATCGGAGTATGTAAACGCAACCACCGAAACGCCAACCGCAAAAAGCGCAATGGTTTTCAACCCGAAATCAAACAGCTTGGCATTGGAAATTTTCTTGCGAAAGTTTACCGCAAACAATGGCAACAAAATAGTGCTGAACAAAAAACCAAACTGATTTGCCGCATCAAAAACACGGTATGAAGCCGCATAAATTCCCGCCTGAATTGCGCCCGTTTCGGGCAGCAGCCTTTCTAACATCACGGCATCCACACGGTTGTAAAAACCCATCAGCAACACCAGCAGCGCGTAAGGAAAAGTTGCTTTTAATACTTTGAGCGTAAATTGTTTTTTCCAAAACTGAAATTGAAAACCCGCTTTTGCGGCAACTATTATTCCTGAAATAATTGCTGTTGTAAACAATGCAAAAGTCTGCGCCAACACAAAACTCCAAATACTGAAAGGAATCAGATTGCTGCCCGCCAACATCAAGCCACACACTAATGTTGCAATCAATTTATCAGAAACAGAAATAAAGCTGTCTGTTTTAAAAAAATGCAAGGCTTGCAGGTTCGAGCGAAAAAAAAGTATGAGCGTAAGCAATGCCTGATTAAGCAACAACAGCAGCAACAATTTGAATTGAATTTCATTAAAGCCGCTTACAAAAGCAAACGCCAGCGCAACCAAAAAGTAGCCTGCCGAAAGCAATATTTTTATGGAAAGCAGATTGCCGAAATAGCTGTTCAATCTTTGAGGCGAGCGGGCAACGGAGCGGTTGTTGAAATTATTCAAACCTAAATCGAGCAACACGCTGAACAGCAGCGAGTAGTTGAACAGTGCAAAGTAAGTGCCGTATTCAGCAGCCCCTAAGCGATTTTGCACCACACGGTCAATGCCGAAAATCCAAAACGGCTTCACCAATAAATTGGCAACTATTAAAAAAGTAAGATTGAATGCAAATTGTTTGCGCATTGGTAAACGCAGCAAAGAAATGGTTTTTAAAATACAAGTGGGCGGTGAGTTATGAGTTATGAATTATGAGTTATGAGTGAGCAGCGGGCAATCTGTGTAATCATTGCTTGCAGCGAGTTGTGGACAATAATCAATAATCAATAATCAATAATCAATTTCTTTGCGTTTGTGCAATACAAAAAAAGTGTAGCGGTTAATGTGAGGCTTTTGCTATCAGGCAGGCTCGAAGGCATCGGCTATTTTGCGCACGAAACATTAAGGCGCATCACGCAACAAAATACTGATGTGCATTTTTGGTTTTTGTTCGACAGGAATTTTTCTTCCGAATTTATTTATGGTGAAAATGTAACGCCCGTTGTGCTTTTTCCGCAGGCGCGGCATCCGTTTTTATATGTGTGGTGGTTTGAGTGGAGCGTTGCCAACTGGCTGAATAAACACCAACCCGATTTGTTTCTTTCGCCCGATGGATATGGCGTGTTGCGCAGCAGTGT
>CAZSEG010000036.1:4084-12955 GCA_964605875.1 uncultured Chitinophagaceae bacterium | reverse complement strand
ACGAACATTTTCCCGATCATGTAAATCTGCTTCAGAATAAATACTACAAATATTTTATGCCGCGCTTTGCGCATCATGCCGTGCAGCTTGCCACCGTGTCGGAATATTCCAAAGCGGATATTTGTAAATACTACAATATTCCGCCACAAAAAGTGGACGTGGTGTATAGCGGTGTGAAAGATTTTTTTGCGCCCATAAGCGAAACGGAGAAGGCGAAAATTCGTGCTAAATTCACTTCGGGCAAGCAATATTTTGTGTATGTAGGCTCGGTAAATCCGCGCAAAAATGTGGCGAACATCCTGCGGGCTTTCGATTTGTTTAAAACACAAACAGGCAGCGACATGAAGTTGGTGATTGCCGGAGCAAAAGGTTGGAAAACAAGCGAAACATTTGACGTGTGGGAGCGCATGAAATTTAAAGATGAAGTGATATTTACAGGCAGGCTTGAAGAAACCGAATTAGTGCAGGTACTTGCTGCTGCGCAGGTTTCGCTTTACCCGAGTTTGTTTGAAGGTTTTGGTGTGCCACCTTTGGAAGCTATGGCTTGCGGAGTGCCGGTTATCACCTCCAATGTTTCTTCACTGCCTGAAATTTCGGGCGATGCCGCGCTGTATGTTTCTCCCGAAAATGTACAAGATATAACTGCAAAAATGACGGCACTTGCCACCAACGAACATCTGCGCATTTCTTTAATCGAAAAAGGATTTGCGCATTACAAACAACACACTTGGGAGCGCACTGCTATATTGCTTTGGCAAAGTTGCTTGAAAGTATTGGGCTGAAAAAGTCGCAGATGCAAAATGGATAAGCATTTCTTTCATCTCATATTTCTAATACACAACTACTTGCACAGAAGTATCGCCTTCGCCATCCGATAGCTTTAAGACATAAACTCCTTTTGAAAACTCAGATACATCTAACTGCTTTTGAAAAGCCCCTGAAAAATTCACCAAAGTTTCTTCATAAACCGATTCGCCTGCCAAGTTATTCATTTGCACTTTGAAAGTTTTAGGCTTGGCAGCATTAAATGAAATATTGAAATCTCCGCTTGCCGGATTCGGATACACATTTAATTGATGAATGTTCTTTTCTGCTTCTAAAATACCTGATATGATAACATTGTTCGGTAACGAAGCACAACCATTTCCACCCGCTACCACTGTATAATTTCCCGAAACTGTTGCAGTATGCGTTTGTCCGGTTGCTCCCTGAATTATTTGCCCGTTCAAATACCATTGGTTGCCCGCACTTGCACTCGAAGTCAAAACATTTCCTGATTTTGAAATGGTTGGAGGAGTGTTCACCGTTACAGTAATTGAATTGGAAGTCGCTGTTGCCGGATTTGCACACGAAGAATTTGAAGTTATTACACAAGTAATAACATCGCCATTGGCAGGTGCAGCCAAATTGTAAGTTACTCCTGTCGCAATATTGCTGCCGTTCTTTTTCCATTGATAGGTTGGCGCATTTCCACCATTGGTTGGTGTGGCAGTAAAAGTAATTGCATTGCTTCCGCAGGTTGGGTTTGAACCTGATGTAACTGCAATAGTAACAGCAGGCGCAACACTTGAACTTACAGAAACTGTAATTGAATTAGAGGTTACATTTACCGGATTTGCGCATGAAGCATTTGATGTCATTTCGCAGGTAATCAAATCGCCATTGGCAGGTGCAGCCAAATTGTAAGTTATTCCTGTCGCAATATTGCTGCCATTCTTTTTCCATTGATAAGTTGGTGCATTTCCGCCATTGGTTGGCGTGGCGGTGAAAGTAATTGCATTGCTTCCGCAAGTTGGGTTTGAACCCGAAGTTATTGCAATTGCAACGCTTGGAGTAACAGAACCAACCTGAACCGTAATTGCATTTGAAGTAACAGGATTGGCACTTGAACAACTTGTAAGCACACAAGTAATCACATCATTGTTTGCGGGAGTAGATAAGGTGTAAGTAACGCCTGTTCCTACATTCGTTCCATTTTTCTTCCATTGATAAGAATAATTGGGTCCGGCATTTGTTGCAGTTGCCGTAAATGTTAATGGATTGCTGCCACAAGTCGGGTTTGTTCCCGAAGTAACGGCAATCGAAATGCCCGGAGATAAAGTTGTTGGTGTGGTTGTGTAATTGCAATTAAGCGTGGAGTTGCAGGCAAACGACTCCAAGAAGTTACGCATCAAAACAACTAATGTATCTGTATATGCCGTATTAGTTGGAACATGATCTTGGTTAATCATTGGTTTGAAACAATATTTAGTGGATGTTGTGTTACATCTTTTAGCAATAGAAGAACTGCCATGCACAGGAAAAAATCCACCGAATGTTCCGCTGCCGTAAGGCACAGTACCATCCACAGTGCCATGCGCCATGCAAACGGGAATATCATTTGTTGTTATCCAGCTTGTATCACGAATACCGCCAGAAATACTGATAATGCCTTTTACTTTAGAAGAAGTAGTAAGGCTGTTGCTGTTGCCTTCAATGCTGCTGCAATCGGAACCGTACTGGCTGTTGCAACTCATGTTGTGTTCGCCTGCAAGATTTTGATAAGCAAGGTGCAATGCAATAATGCCACCTGCGGACACACCACCGAAGTAAACTTTTGAAGAGTCAATACCGTAAGTCGCAGCATTGGCTTTAAGGTAGCGCACCGCAGCGCGCCCGTCATGCACTCCGCGCATGATTGCCGAATTAAAGCCCCATTGCGCTCCGGGCAAACTTGTTTCAAAACCCAAACGGTAGTTGATACTGGCAACCACGTAGCCCAATTGCGCAAGCGCAACGGCTGTAGCCGCATAGCCCGCATCGGCTTTGTCGCCCGTCATAAACGAGCCGCCATGTGCAAAAACAACCAAAGGTCTTTTGGTAGCTGTGTCGCAGGCAGGCTTGTAAACATCTAATTTAAGCTGCACGGTATTGTTCTGGTAATCCTTATTACTGCCATACACCACATCCGAAACAACTGTCGGGTTGCCCGGAAAAACCATGTCGTGATACCTGCCTCCGGTACATTGTGCGTGCAGCGATATTGTAAATCCTAAAAACAAAATACAGTTGATGATAATTGCGAAAATCTTTTTCATGTCATAAAAATTTAGATGATAAAATTAAGCCGGTACAACTTCAGTTACGAAGTGATGAATAGTTGGATTTGCGTGTTATGCTTCTTTGAAGTTTTATCAAAAGCGAGATAAATGTAGCAGAAAATATTTCATACAAAACCAAGTTTTTATCGGCAGAAAAAAACGCGCACATTTTAATACCTCAAAATTCCAACCGGAATTTCACCTGCCAATAATTTTTTCAGAAATGCGTAATGCTTTTCATTGCCGATGAAATCATATTTAACGGTATCCAACAAAATAATCCGCGCATCCGTCATTTGCTTGAAATAAGCAAGATAAGCCTCTTGAATATTCTCTAAATATTCCGGTTGAATAGATTGCTCGTAAACCCTGCCGCGCTGTTTTATATTGGCAAGCAGTTGTTCTACCGGAGAAAATAAATAAATAATTACATCCGGTTGAGGTAACGTAGGCAACATTATATCAAACAACATCCTGTATAATTGCTTCTCCTGCACAGTTAAATTATTGCCTGCAAAAATCAGGCTCTTTTGAAAAATAAAATCACTTACGGTAATCTTATTGAATAAATCATTGCCCGCAGAAATGTTTTTTAATTGCTGAAATCGTTCAGCCATAAAATATAATTCAACGGGAAAAGCATGCCGCTCAGGATCATTGTAGAAAAGCGGCAAAAAAGGATTGTCCTCAAATTTTTCAAGCAGCAATTTTGAATTTACATCCTGCGAAAGTTTTGTGGCAAGGGTGGTTTTTCCTGCGCCAATGCAACCTTCTATTGCTATGTAATGCCGAGTAAAATTCCGCATCATTATTTTGCATTAAGAATTTCTATGGCTTTTTCTAAAATTTCATCTCTGCCTTCCTGAATACCTTTAATGGACTTTTCTACATGGTAATCAGGTTCTATTCCTAAATTAAAAAATACTTTCCCGGATTGGTCTAAAACCTTACAGCCAGTAAATGTAAAACTACTGCCACCGGGAAGTCTTACAAAATTCATTTCTCCTGTAATGCCGGCAGTATTTTCTCCAATCAAAGTACCTAATTTGTAGTGTTTAACCATTGATGTAAAAGTTTCACCCATACTGATAATATTGCCATCAATCAAAAAGACAACAGGCACGTTTATTTTCGTTTTTTTCGTTTTCAGTTTCCAACTTATAGTATCATAAGTTAAATTCTGATTGTCCTGATATTTTTGAATTATCGGGTATAAAAAACTTGGCGAATTTATTTTTGAATCTGAAAAGTGTCCTAAACCTCTTAATAAATAACCTGAGTATGAACGAAAATCAATAATCAAGCCTTTTGCTTGGTTAATTATAGGTATATTCTTGGTAAAATCTTTTTTTGACGTATAGCTTGCATAGTATATGCTCGAATCAATCTTTACAATAGGAGTAACAGTTTTGTTCCAGTTCGATTTTGGATTTTTCCAATTATACTGATGAGCTAATTTGACATTATAGACATCGTTGTTCTTGTCAATTAGTTGGTAAGTAGAAAAGTCGCCTTTATAGGAATACAAAATGGATTCTGCTGCCTTGTATTTTGAATGATTAGAATTATGAGCTTTCAATGTTAAATGACTTTTGAAAACGTCAACAGCATCCTTATCATTAATCTTGATTAAAATATCCCCGACACTGATTCTTTTTGTGTTTTCTGTTTTTTCAAAGTCTGTGATTACAAGTTTAGCATCAATCCATGCAACATCAATTTCAGGTTCAAAACGGTTTTTATTATTGACCCAAAATCCGGCATGAGCATCTGATGTTAAAGCTATCATATAGGAAACGGCTTCATCAAATTCATTAATGCTTATATCCTCTGAAACAGTTTTGAGCGTTTGCTTTAAAACCGAACCCCAATCTAAATTAAGTTGCTCCCAATAGGGATAAAAATGTTTTAAAATGTTCCAAACATTAACAACGACCATGATTCTGAGTTCTCTGCTGCTGTAGTCCAAAGGCAATGTTAAACTGGTGTTACTCTTTTTTATGGATTGAAAATTCTTTTTTGAAACGGTTTCAGGAAATATTAAACCAATATTTTGTATTTGAACACAATACAAACTATCGGGTATTGGATAATTGGCGACATTCTCAAATTTTCCTTTATGTTTCAAACGTTTTATCTTGCTGCTGTATGGCACAAAAATCTTTTGAATTCCTTTGTAAGCATGATAACCATAACCATAGTGCTTATAGTGATAAAATGACTTACCTGCGTTCTCTTTACTTACTCTTATTTTTAATGAATCTGTTTTTTCAAAGTCATCATAAAATATTACGGTTGGAGCAATCGGGTTAAAAATTTCATTCAAAGCAATTGCAAGCTCTTTTTCGTTTTCAGCTTTTATTGCATCATTGATACCATTGTAAAGCAACAAGTCCCAATCTTTGTCCTGTGCATTTTTCACAGGGTAATAGTATCGTATCAAACCATAAGAAACTGCAAGCACATATAGGTTTTCCAATTCAACTTCGCTGTAGTCATTAGGTTTTCCAATAGCAAGTACATCACTATTAAAAAGTGAAATCCAAATAATCAACAGAAATGATGCTTTGAGCATTTAGCAAAAAAAATCAGTTGTAAAATAGCGTTTCTTGTAGTCTTTTTGTTGTATCAGTTTAGCCCATTTCATTTTTCTTTTATGAAATCAATAGCTTTATCCAACACTTCATCCGATTTTTTAATGACACCTTCCATCGTTCGCTTCACTTCAATATCCGGTATTATTCCAACACCTTGAAACGTAGTGTTATCTTGATTTGTTACTTTCATTCCGGTAAAACTGAATGAATATTTATTCAGAAATTTCAATATTACCATATCTCCATTTGTTCCGGCAGTTGCCCCGCCTATTGTCGTTCCCAATTTATAGGATTTGATAAAGCCGATAAGCGTTTCAGAATAGCTCACGTTTTCATGGCTGGTAAGAAAAACCACTTTGCATGAGGCGGGAACAGTATGTTTTCTCTTTTTTACAGACCAGTTTGTTGTGTCATAACGTACTGTGGACTGAAACGGAGTTTCAAGAACCGGAATAATCCAGTTTTGAGATTTTATTTTCTTTTGCGCTGATAATTTCCCCAAAAAGTTAGTTCCAATCATTGGGTAGGGTCTCAAATCAAATATGATTCCTTTTTCTTTTTTTATTTTCGATAAAGTTCTGATTACCGCCATTTCGCTGCATCTGCTTAAATCCATATAAACAATGTTTGAATCAATTACAGTTTTAGGAGGAAGTGATTTTTTAGGGTTGTAGTAAGATACAGTTCTTTCCAATGAAACATCTTTTTCGTTTTTGTCGGCATCTCTGATTTTAAGTGTTATGCGGGAGTTTTTTTGCCCGTTCAGTAAATTAAAAAATACATTATACGTTCTGAATTGATTGGTAGATGCCGATACCATAGACCATCTTTCATTGAAAACATCCATTGCATTTTTGCCGTCAATTTCGAGCAAAACATCTCCCGCCTTTATGTCCGCTTTATCTTCTCCGGAGTTTGTAACCACTATATTGCCGTCAATTAAAGCAAACCCTAATTTCGCGATATAGAAATCATGCAGCCCGTTAACAAGTACCCCTGCGTGTCCGTCATGCAGGTGAGTAAGTAATTCGGCTAACAGATTTCTGAATTCCACTTCGGTTTTGACATTGATAATTGCCTTTTTAATATACTGAACAAGCAGCAAATCCCAATCATTTACAGTTTCATGGTATGGATAGAAATTATTCAAAATACTCCAAACGTAAATTACTGTTGCAATTCTTTCGTATAGTACATTAGGCTCAAAATTTTCAGATGCCTTTTTTGAATATTCGTGACGGAAATTCCTGTAATTATTCTGCTCTTTTTCTTTTGAATAGATATAATGCCTGACATTAAGGGATATGCCATTTTTTAATTCATAGGTAGAAAATCGGTTGGGCTGTATATCACTCCTTTTCTTTACGGCAGATGTAACTATGGTGCTTTTATATGGAGTTAAAAATGTTTTGTAAATCAAAGTCATTAACCCTTTTCTATCTGAATAGTTAGACTGACCAAAACCCCTGTGTCGCCAATAGCTGAATCTTTTACCCGATGCTGCATTGGTGTTTTCGAGTTTTTCTTTTGACAGGATAAAATTCTCGCTGCCACACAAGTTATTTAATGTTTGAATCACTTTGTCATCATCAGATAAGTGATAAACACTTTCTACTGCTTTGACTAAAAAATTATCCCAGTTAATTTTTGAAAGTTTCTTGGAAGGATAGAAATATCGCAGTGTACTATATGTTTTCGAAAGAACAACAATATTTTCAACGCTCCTCTCTAAACGTACAGAATCAAGAGAGAGATTTTCTGCATACAGATTATTGAAAATGCTGCAAAACGATATTATCAGGATAGGTAAAGAGCCGGAATACAAATGATTCCAACTGTTTAATATTTTCCTTCTGAAAATCATACAAACTTATATGTTGGTTAAACCTTAAATAACATTCAAGTATTCTGAAATTTGAATTATCTAAAATCATTCTTCATCATCCTCTTCTTCACCGGGCTTAGGGTCAACTCTTATTTGAGTTGGCTCAATGGATTGAAGTAAGAATTTTGTTCCTGTTACACGGAATGTAGTTCGCCTGTTTTTCTGATGCTCTTCTTCGGTGCATTTTACATTATTCACGCAACCGTTCACAGGGCGGGTTTCGCCAAAGCCACGCGCTATCAAACGCTCTTTTTTAATTCCTTTTTCAATTAAATAATCTACCACACTTTGCGCCCGCGCCTGCGATAATTTTAAATTGTATTCATCGCTGCCACGGCTATCGGTATGCGAACCGATTTCAATATCAATGGCTTTGTTTTGTGTAAAAAACAATACCAAAGAATCCAACACAACTTTTGATTCAGGGCGCAGTGTTGCCTTATCGTAATCGTAATAAATATTAGGTATTTCAATTTCTTTTGAAGTGAATATTTTTTCCAGTTCAATTTCTACATATTGAGTAATTAAAATGCTGTCGCGGCTCTTTTTACCAATGGTGGAAACCTTTGCAGAATTGCTGAAATAATCATTGCGCGAAGCGAATAAATTGTAGCTGCTGTTTTGTTGTAATGTAAAGAAAAACAAACCTCCTGTGTCGGTAACAAAACTTGCCAAAGAATCACCTTTGTAATTTTGCAAATCAACTTTTGACAAACGCAAAGGCACAAGCCCCAAAACTTTGCTATCCGGGTCGTCAGGATTTTCAAATTGCTTTGTAATTATTTTGCCGCGCACTTCATATTGATTCAGCCAAAGCTCTTCAAAGCGATAAACATCATCGCTACCATTTCCTCCTTTTCGTGATGAAGAAAAATAGCCCGTCATCAATACTGTATCCGCATCATTTAATGGTTTGTATTTTTCAATTACATAGCCAAAGTCATCACCTCCTGAATTTATTGGTGCGCGTAAATTTTCTGCATTTCGCCATGAATTTTTAGCGCGCGTTGCTTTAAAAATATCCAAGCCGCCCATGCCTGCAAATCCGTTAGATGCAAAATACAAATTGTCTTTTTCATCTAACCACGGAAACATTTCATCGCCTGTTGTATTTATAGTTCCCGAAGCATTTGAAGGGCGGCTCCAACCCGTGTCATTTTTTGAAAAGTAGAAAATATCTTTGCCGCCAAAACCTTCGTAATCGCTTGAAACAACCAACAAATTTCCGCTCTTGGAAATCGCAGGTTGCCCTACATTAAATGTATCGGGAAACAAATCCAATTTTTCCGCTTCGCTCCAAACAGTTCCG
>CAZSEG010000036.1:1460-4074 GCA_964605875.1 uncultured Chitinophagaceae bacterium | reverse complement strand
GTTTGAAAAGCAACGTGTAAAGAACATGCTGTTGCCATCGGCTGTAAAAGCGCAAGTGCCTTCGTAAGCATTCGTATTTAACTCGCGGCTGAATGAAGTTACCTTTCCTGAAATACCTGCTGTATTGCGGTTTACAACAAATAAATCTCCGAATTTTTCGCCCGTCCAGCCATTGCGCGCATCGCCTTCCGCATCGCTTCTCGAAGAAGTAAAAACTAATTTATCTTTTCCATAAAGTGCGGGAGCAAAATCGCTGTATTGTGTATTTATTGATTCCAGATTTTGCACTTTAATTCTGCTGAAATCATTTTTCCATTTCAGCGCATCGCGCGAACTTTTTAATTCTTTTCGCACATTAAAGCTGCTTCCTAATTTATTGCTCATTGTAAATGTAGTAATTGCGCTATCGTACAATTCCTGCATTTTGAGCGTTTGCCCTAATTTGTAAAAAGCATCGCCAATTAAATTTCCGCTTTCTGCACTTGCTTTTTTATACCATACAGCAGCCTTTACGGGTTCATTATATTTCATAAAAGCATTGCCGATGGCAATTGCTTTTTCCTGCTTTTTTAATGGATTTTTTTCTGCATCAAATTCTTTAATCAGCATATCGGTTGCAACGCTGAATAATTTTCTGTTTACTGCATCTTCGCCATTTTTTATAGCAGCAGTTTTTGTTTTGCAGCCACCAAAAACAATAACAATAAAAAGTAAAAAAAATGTTTGCCTCATTCAGTTGGTAAAGAATAAAAAGAATACTGACAATAAATGAAAAAAGTTTATTGCTGGTAATTTTCTAAAACAAAAAAAGCCCCATTACGGAGCTTTGATATTTGATGTAAGAGGCTGTTTGAAATCTGCAATCGTTAGTCGTTAATCTAAAATCGTTAATCCTTTTCTGTTATTTGATTAACGATTTTAGATTAACGATTGCAGATTTTAGAAGTAAACATCTTATCTCTTTTAAAATTCAAATAGTTTCTAATGTTTACTATGCTGTAGCCTCAGTTGCAGTAGCAGCATTTTTAGCAGGGCGACCTCTTTTACCTGTTGAAACTTTATTTGCAGATACAGCTTTTGATTTGCTTTTAGCACTTTTCGGGCGACCTCTTTTTCCTTTTGTTTTGGGTGTGGCTTTTGACAATAAATCTAATGCGGCTTTCGCTACATTCGGTTTTCTGCCACGCTTTTTTCCTGCTGCTGATTTTGGCGCAACTGCTTTTGCTGCATCGCCCAATAATTCGGAAAGCACGGTGCGGATACCCGTTAATTTTTCAGACAATTCTTTTTCTTGCTGACGAAAAAAATCTACTAATAAACCTGCGTGATGTTCTGATACTGAAATTTTTGGCATGAATTTAATTTTACGTAAATGTAATTACATTTTACAATTTCAAAAAACAATCCCATTTCTATTCCTCAATTTAATTATCATTTATTTATTTACAGCCTCTCTAAAAAAATCATTCTAAGAATAAATTAGCTTCGATTTATGCGTAGAAAAGAAACTGTGCTTTTTTGTCTGTTTGAAAAAAAACATACTTTCACGCCAATTAAATTGTAAAAAAAATAATGGGAAAATTTGTAATCACTAAACGAACTAACGGAGAATTCCAGTTCAATCTGAAAGCCGGAAATGGCGAAATTATTCTTTCAAGCGAAGGCTATACCACACGCGCAGCTTGCGATAGCGGTGTAGAATCAGTCCGTAAAAATTCGCAGACAGACGAACGCTATGAAAAGAAAACCGCTTCAAACGGCAAATGTTTTTTCAACTTGAAAGCAACCAACGGGCAGATAATTGGCACGAGCCAGATGTATGAGTCTGAAAGCGGGCGCGACAACGGTATAGAATCCGTGAAGAAAAACGCACCGGAAGCAACGGTTGACGACCAAACAAAGTAAACTTTTTTGTTTTCATTGCGTAAAAAGCATCGCATCTTTTGCGGTGCTTTTTTTTATGACCTTACATCATTAAATTTCATGGAAAATAAAAAAGCCCAACCGGAAAGGGTTGGGCTTGTATGATATTATTTCAAAAATATTACCAACGTTTTTCGTAGCCGCCATCGCGTCTGCCGCCTCCACCGCCTTTGTAGCCACCGCCACCTTTGTTGAAGCCACCGCCTTTGTTGAAAGAGCGACCTCCACCACCTTCAGGGCGGGCTTCTGCTTGTTTAACAGATAATTGTCTGTCGAAAAAATCATAACCGTTCAACTGTTCGATGGCTTGTGCGCCTTCGCTGTCGTTTGGCATTTCCACAAAACCGAAGCCACGGCTTCTGCCTGTGTCGCGGTCTGTAATAATTTTAACACTGCTTACTTCTCCGAATTTCTCGAAGGCTTCGCGCAGCCCTTCTTCTGTGGCGCGGAAGTTGATGTTACTTACGTAAATGTTCATTGACTTTAAAAAATAAAAATGATAAAAAATGAATGCTTAGGTCTAACTCAGTGAACATTTCCGAAATAACAGTGATGAAAACTTACAAAGACTTTAAACGATTTCACTGCAAATGTATAGCTAATTATTTGGTAAGTAGATACTGTGACTGCAAATTTATTTTCGTGCGAACATTGTTAGTTGAATACTTTAAAGGAATCAATGCAATGAAAT
>CAZSEG010000036.1:0-1450 GCA_964605875.1 uncultured Chitinophagaceae bacterium | reverse complement strand
AAAAAAAAAGTTTTAACCTCATTTTTCAACGGAATGAAATAACTTGTTTAATCTATACTTGCATATATGAACGCAAAGTTTTTAAGCGATAAAAATCAGCCGCTTGTTTTGGAATCAACGGGCGAAAATTTCAGTGATTTACTGCAACATATTTCTGCCAATAACAGTGATGTAAATGCAAAGCTGTCAGAACACGGAGCGTTGTTGCTGCGCGGTTTTCCAGTGGATACGCCAGCGCAATTTGAACAAGTTGCAAAAGCAATTGACAGCGAATTGAAAAACGATTATCTCGGCACTTCGCCACGCGATAAAGTTGCGGGAACAGACTTTGTTTTTACGGCAAGCGAGCTGCCGCCATTTTATCCGATTATGCAACATTGCGAAATGAGTTTTTTGCCGCATCCGCCAAAAAAACTTTTTTTCTATTGCCACATCGAGCCGCTTTATGGTGGCGAAACTCCTATTTGTGATTTCAGAAAAGTGTATGAGCAATTAGATGAAAATATCCGCAATGAATTTGAAACGAAAGGCGTTACAACTGTAAGAAATTATTCGGGGTTAAAAAGCGGTTCGAGTTTTAATTTGTTTGAATTAAAGAAATGGAATCAGATGTTTTTGACGGACGATAAAAAATCGGTTGAAAAAAAATGTGCCGAAAACGGCATTGAATTTGAGTGGAAAGAAAATGATGCGTTGCGTTTAATCAACAGAACGCCTGCCGTAATTACGCATCCGCAAACGGGAAGAAAAACATGGTTTAATCATACACAGGTTTTTCACATCAGTGCTTCGGCTTACGAATATGCGCATATTCACAACCGTCAAAAACGGTTGAAAACGCTTTTCTATTCCTTGTTTACCGCTTCAATAATTCCGTTTAAAAAACTTTTCAATTCTCCTGACGAGCAAAGCATGAATATGAAGTTTGGCGATGGCAGTGTAATTCCCGATGCTTATGTAAAACACATCGAAGATGTGATTTGGAAAAACATGGTGATTTTTCAATGGAAGAAAGGCGATGTGTTGGCGTTGGATAATTTCAGCACTTCACACGGACGATTGCCCTACGAAGGAGCGCGGGAAATTTTGGTTAGCTGGAGTGCGTAGAAAAAGTTCTTTCAACCAAACAAATCGCTTGATAAATATCTGTCGCCACGATCGCAGATGATGGCAACAATTACGCCTTCTTCTATTTCGGCAGCAATTTTAGCGGCAATATGTACTGCGCCTCCGCTGCTCATGCCACAGAAAACGCCTTCTTCTTTGGCTAACCTGCGTGTCATGGTTACGGCATCCTGTTCCGATACATCCACAACTTTGTCCACTCTTTCGGGTTCAAAAATTTTAGGCAGATATTCTTTTTGCCATCTTCTGATGCCCGGAATACGCGAACCATCGGTTGGTTGTGCACCAACTATCTGAACATCCGGATTTTTTTCTTTCAAAAACC
>CAZSEG010000035.1:22751-23687 GCA_964605875.1 uncultured Chitinophagaceae bacterium | reverse complement strand
TGCGGATACTTGAAAGTTTGTTTTGGGTCTTCGCCCCAAAGATTTTGTGCCGGAAGCTCCTGCCATTGCAGAGTTTTTAACCAACAAAACAATGGGCTTGGATTGCGATATTTTGGCGGCTCGCTACAGTGTGCCGCGCGAAGAGCAGGATAAATTTGCCACCCGTTCACACCAGCTTACCGCAAAAGCATTTGAAAGTGGTTTGCTTACCGATGAAGTTGTGTCTGTAGAAGTTGCGCCAAACTTTAAAAAGGTAAGCAAAGATAATGGCTATCGTGGCGATACCACAGTAGATAAAATGGCTAAGCTGAAACCTGCTTTTGTAAAAAATGGAGGAACAATTACCGCAGCCAACGCTTCTTTTTTAACTGATGGCGCGGCAGTAGTTTTGATTATGACGGAAGATAAAGCCAAAGAACTTGGTTTGAAGCCAAAAACCGCCATTCATTCTTACACATTTGTGGGTGCTGATTTAGATACAGAATTGCTTTTGGGACCAACTTATGCTACTTCAAAGCTATTGAAGCAAACAGGTTTGAGCTTAAGCGATATTGATGTGTTTGAATTTCACGAAGCCTTTGCAGGGCAAATTCTTGCCAACCTGAAATGTATGGCAAGCGATGATTTTGCAAAACAAAAATTAGGTCGCGATAAAGCCATTGGCGAAGTGCCGATGGATAAGCTAAACACATGGGGCGGCTCGCTTGCTATCGGGCATCCGTTTGGCGCAACAGGTGCGCGTTTGGTAAATACAGCATCTAACCGCTTGCATAAAGAAAACGGCAAATACGCGCTCATCACAGCTTGTGCCGCAGGCGCACACGGACACGCGATGATTCTGGAACGATACTAATGATTTGAAAATTTGATAATTTGAAGATGAAACAGCCATTTTCAAATTTTTAAATTACCTCATCTTCAAATTGAAACAATGGT
>CAZSEG010000035.1:0-22741 GCA_964605875.1 uncultured Chitinophagaceae bacterium | reverse complement strand
AATGGTTTATCTGACACGAAAAGAACATTTCAACGCTGCGCACCAGTTGTATAATTATGATTGGAGCGAGGAAAAAAATATTGAAGTATTCGGCAAGTGCGCCAACAAGAATTTTCACGGGCATAACTTCGATTTGTTTGTAACCGTAAAAGGTAAGCCCAATCCCGAAACAGGTTTTGTGATGAATGCGCATATTCTCAGTAAGCTGATGAAGCAGGAAATTGTTGCCCGCTTAGACCATAAAAATTTAAACTTGGATGTGCCGGAATTTGTGGGCAAAATGTTGAGTACCGAAATTGTAGTGCAGCAAATCTGGAACTGGCTGCAACCGCATATTATTTCCAACAGATGCCAATTGCATTGCATCAAACTCTACGAAACAGAAAATATTTACGTGGAATATTTTGGCGAATAATCTGCCTCGTTGAAATGGAGAGTGAAGCATCATTTGTCATGGTGAGCGAAGCCGAACCATCTATCAATAAAACAACTCCGCGAAGCAACCGCAGAACCCTCATTAACCGCAGCTGCCTCGCGGGTTGTTTATTGGAAAACTATGAGAAACTTGAAGCCTTCCGGCTTGTGTTTGTAATATAGAATGACAGAGAAAGTTTGTCAAGGACATTTTTAATTTATCCGCTTTTTTCCGTATGCGTTAGTCTGACCAAGGTCAGACCAAGTGGTCATTTCACATTCTTAACACACACTTTAATCGGAATGAACAACATTTGTACAGTGAACAACGTTATTGTTTAACGCTCAATCACTTAATCACTGTTCAATAAATAGATTTGTAATTATGAGTCGCGAAATAATCTCCATCAAGCGTAAGGCATTGCGCATCAATTTAGACCAGGATGTTTATGGAACATTTGCCGAAATTGGCGCAGGACAAGAAGTTGCGCGTAATTTCTTTCAGGCAGGCGGTGCATCAGGCACTATCGCCAAAACCATGAGTGCTTACGATATGGCTTTTTCCGATTCTATTTATGGTGAAGAAGGAACAGGAAGATACGTGAGTGTTTCGCGCCTGCGCAAAATGCTCGACCATGAATTTGATTTATTAACCGAGCGACTGACCGGTGAAAAATATGCCACACGAAAATTCTTTGCATTTGCCGACACTTGCAGCACCATAAATTTTTTAAAAACCAACGACCCGCACGCATGGATTGGTATTCGTTTTCAGCTATCGCACGGTGGCGCAACCAATGATGTGAAATTGCACATCAGGTTAAAAGGAACGGATAATGTTTCGCAACAAAAAGTAATCGGCACGTTGGGCGTTAATCTGATTTATGCCTGTTATTGGTTCAACGATAATCTTGACTATTTTTTAGACTCGCTTTATGATGGAATTTCAACAGAGCAAGTTGAGCTGGATATGATTCGTATGCACGGACCCGATTTGAATGTGGACAACCGTTTGCTTGCATTGAAGTTGGTGCGCAAGGGTTATACCGATGCCACAATTTTTGGCGCTGACCGTGAAGTTTATCAGCCGAAAGATGTGCTGTATAAAAAGAATATTTTGTGCTTGCGCGGCAGGTTTCGCCCGGTAACAAAAGTGAATGAAGATATGCTGCGCTGCGGTGTAGAAAACTTCAAAAATATTACCGGCTGCAAAGATTGCGACCTTGCCGTACTATCGGAAATTACACTTGCCAATTTAGAATCTGATGAAAATTATTCTGATAAAGATTTCTTAGACCGTGCTGAAATTCTTTGTTCGCTCGGGCATACCGTGATGGTTTCAAACTGCCATAAACACGATAAACTGATTGAATTTTTAGACCGTTGCCGTCCGCGCAGCACAGGTATCATTATTGGTGTAATGAATATGCTGGAGTTGTTTAAAGAAAAGCATTACACCAATCCTGCCCGCGAGTTGCTCACTTATTTTGGAGGAATATTTACCGGTAACACTATCATGCTGATGTATCCATATCAGCCCAATCCTGATAAGCCTGTGATTACATCCAACAATCTGCACATACCGGAAAATCTCCGTCCGTTGTTTGCACATTTAAAGCAAAGCGGCTTTATTGTTGATTTGCAAGGTTACGACCAAAAAGTGTTGAGTATCTTTTCACCAAGAGTTATCAGCATGATAAAACAAGGCGAAAGCGGATGGGAACAATTGGTTCCCGATAAGGTTGCCGACATCATCAAAGAAAATTGCCTTTTTGAATATCCCTGCGAGGTGTAATGTAGAGAGGCAATATTTTGTGTCTTTACAATAACCCAAGACACAAAATTTTGTGTCTCTACAATTTTGGATTTATATTTTCGCAGCCCGCTGTAAAAAAGCGGGCTTTTTATTTCAACTAATACATCATTCAATTTTATGAGTACACCGATTCGCGATTTCATGCAAAAACATTATCTGCACTTCAACGCTGCCGCAATGGTGGATGCAGCAAAAGGTTATGAGCAGCATTTGCTGGAAGGCGGCAAAATGATGATAACCTTAGCAGGTGCTATGAGCACAGCCGAATTGGGTATTTCTTTGGCTGAAATGATTCGCAACGGCAAGGTGGATATTATCTCCTGCACGGGCGCAAACCTTGAAGAAGATTTGATGAATTTAGTAGCGCACGACCACTACAAGCGTGTACCAAATTACCGCGATTTAAGTCCGCAGGAAGAATGGGATTTGTTGGAAAACGGATTCAACCGCGTTACGGATACCTGCATTCCTGAAGAAGAGGCTTTCAGACGTTTGCAAAAACATATTTATGCTTTGTGGAAAGAAGCCGATACAAAAGGCGAAAGATATTTTCCGCATGAATTTATGTACAAAATGTTGTTGAGCGGAGTATTGGAACAATACTACCAGATTGACCCGAAAAACAGTTGGATGATTGCTGCTGCTGAGCGCAATCTGCCCATCATTGTTCCGGGTTGGGAAGACAGCACTATGGGTAATATTTTTGCATCGTATTGTATTAAAGGCGAACTTACTTCTACCACAGTGCGCGGTGGCATTGATTACATGGTTTGGCTGAGCGACTGGTACAGAAAAAACAGTGCCGGAAAAGGCGTTGGTTTCTTTCAAATCGGTGGTGGTATTGCAGGCGATTTTCCTATTTGCGTTGTACCGATGATGTATCAGGATTTAGAATGGCATGATGTACCTTTCTGGAGTTATTTCTGCCAAATTTCCGATTCAACTACGTCTTATGGTTCATACTCCGGTGCTGTGCCAAACGAAAAAATCACATGGGGTAAGTTAGACATCAACACACCAAAATTCATTGTTGAAAGTGATGCTACAATTGTTGCTCCGTTGATTTTCGGATGGGTGCTTGGCTGGTAAGCTGTTTTTCGATTTTGGAATCATTGCTACTGTGTGGAAACAAATACTGCACGGTAAAATTTCAACAAATCCATAACTCACGTTAAACAAGCAATTACTTCGGCAACGAAACACTGAATGTGCTGCCGCCTAATTCATTGCCTTCTACCCAAATTTTACCTTTAAGATTATCTACTATCTTTTTACACATGGCAAGCCCGATGCCTGTGCCGGGAAACTGGTCGCGGGCGTTTAAGCGTTGAAAAATGATAAACACTTTTTCGTAATACTCGCGGGCAATGCCGATGCCGTTGTCAATCACTTTAAATTCGTGCGTGGTTGGCGTTTCGCTATATGTGATGCTGATAATTTTTGATGAACTTACATTGAATTTAACAGCGTTGCTGATAAGATTTTCAAACAAGCGGTATATGTGAATTTCATCAGCCACAATAGTTGGCAGCTTATCGCACGAAAAAGTTACATCTTTCAATTCGCCTTTGAACTGACTTTTTAGTTCTGCAATAATTTTATTGAGGTCAAGGTTAACAAGATTTACTTCGGTATTTAATTTTGAAAATTCCAGCAAGCTGTTGATAAGCGAAAACATACGTTTGGCTCCTTCATTCACAAAACCCATGTAGGTTTGTGTGTCGTTATCCATTTTGTTGTCCAAGCGTTTTTCGAGCAAGCCGATGTAGTTGCTAATCATGCGCAAAGGCTCCTTCAAATCGTGCGAAGCCACGTGGGCAAACTGTTTCAGCTCATTGTTTGAAATTTCCAACTGATGCGCGTAGCTTTCAATTTCAATATTTTTTTGACGAAGTAATTCTGCTTCCTTTTTTTTCTTTTCTAACTCAAACCTTGATTTTGCATCCATAATGGCTGCTGCTTTATCAAAGTTGAACATCTCATCTTTCGTTTTATCGTACAGGATGTGATACTCGTAAGCATTTTTAAAATCTCCCGCTCCGGCATACACTTCCGAAAGATATTGATACACCGTGTTCAAATCAGATTTGCTGTTTAAATCTTTCAGCATTTCCTCCGCAGTATGAAAGTATTTTATAGCCTGTTGAAAGTCGCCTTTCAACTTGTTTGCCATACCTAAATGTATGTATGAATTGGCGATTGAATTTTGGTTGCCAAACTTCTTTTTTGTTTCAAGCGATTGATACAACAAATCAAAACCTTTATCAAATTCGCCTAATTCGCAATAAGTATAACCCGCATTATTTTGGACAACCGAAGCGGAAAACTGCTCGCCTAATTCATCAAAATAAGTATGCGCTTTTAATAGATATTCTAAAGCCTCTCTGTGTTTGTGCGATTCGTTCAAATGGTTGCCCAACATATTATAGCAACGCGCCAAACCTTCTTTATTTTGAATTTTCTCAAAAATTTTAACCGACTTATGCAGGCACTCCATCGGGTATTCGAGCGATTCGGAACCACGGTCTAAAACAGAAATATAGTAGTACAAAAAACCAAGCTCTTCTTCCATTACAGTGGACTGCGAAGGTTGCAACTCAAGCAACTGAATGGCAGACTGGTAGTGCTGTTGAGCATTTTCCCAAATACCGAGATAATGCTCATTCATACCCATCATGCGCAGTAAACGCGCCTGCAAAAGTATGTTTGGAGCAAGCGTTAAAATGCCCAAAGCATTCTCACAAATTTCATTACTCTTTTTAAACTGCGAAGCAACTTTTGAATAGAATGAAGCCAATTGGTAACATGCTTCTGCCTGCCACAAAACGTTGCCTGTATCAACGGCAAACTGAATTGCTTCGTTGGCAATTTGTTCGGCTTGCTGGCTTTGGATTTTCACCAACTGTTCAGCCTTGCCTATAAGATGATAAAATTGTTGTTCAGATGTTGCCACTGCGCTCATTTCACGGATTTATGAATCTTAGTCCTTGCTTTTTATGAAATTAAAGATAAGTCAGGAAGCGTGAATTTAATACAAGTTCCGCCAAGCGCGCTATCTTCAATCCAAATTCTTCCTTTTAATTTTTCAATCGCTTTTTTACACACTGCAAGCCCGATACCGCTTCCAGAGTAATCTTCCTGCTTATGCAACCGTTGAAAAATAAAAAATACTTTTTCGCGTTGCGCCTCGGGAATACCTATGCCGTTGTCGTGCACTTCAAAAATATGTTTGCCCAATTCATGTTTGTAATTGATTTCAACCACAGGTTTTTCGCTCGTATTATATTTTATTCCATTGCCTATCAGGTTCTGAAAAACCTGGAACAATAAAGTCTTATCTGTTTTTAAAACCGGTTGGGCATTCCACAAAACGGATGCGTTGCGGTGCTTTATCACTACTTCCAAAATGCGGGTAACTTCATCTAATAAATGTTCGGTATTCACCTCCTGAATATTTACATCAGCATTTGCCTGACTTAATGCCATCATATCCTGAATCATTTCAAACATCCGTTTTGTACTTTCATTAATGGTGCGGATGTATGTATAAATATCGGAAGTATGTTCAGGTTTTAAGTGCTGTTCTAATAAGCGCGTATAGCTGTTCATCATGCGCAAAGGTTCGCGCAAATCGTGCGCAGCTACATACGCCAACTGTTTCAATTCATTGTTTGAAAGCTCAAGCTGATGCACATATTCATACACCTGCTCATTTTTTTGCTGTTGTAATTGTGCTTCGCGCGCTTCCTTGTCTATGGCAAAACGAATGGTAGCATTATGCAAAGCAGTTGCTTTATCAAAGCTCATCCACTCGCGCTTCACCTTTTCATATTTTAAACGATAGTCGTAAGCAGATTTAAAATCGCCCGATTCGGCAAGTGTTCCAGCCATTGATTCATAAAGGTCATGCAGTTCCACTTCCTTCTTGTTCTTCATCAACAATTCTTCAACAAGAATGTAATGCTCAATAGCTTTTTCGTAGTCTTTTAAAACACGAAAAGCCTTTGCATAAAAAGCGTGTGCAGATGCGATGAATGAAGGCTCATCAGTTTTTGTCATTGCCGCCAAACCTTCTTCCAAAAGTTTCATTCCGGTTTGTGCATCACCCAACCTGCAATGCACCAAACCAAGCGGACTTAAACAAGACTCCTCTCCTATTTTGCTGCCCGACTCAACAAAAATTTGCTTTGCCTTTTCGTAATATTCCTTCGCCTTTGCAGGATTGTTTTTTACATCGGGATGATAATCGGCATATACGCTGTAACACTTTGCAAGCCCGTCTTTATTATTGGTTCTTTCATTAAACTCAATCGCTTTTTGCAGATGAATAAACTTGTCTTCATCAAAAGGAAGATGGCTGTAAATAAGAATAATATTGAAGTGCAGACTTGCGGCAAGCTGCAATTCCTCCTTTGTTTGAGGCACTTCGGTTTCTAAAATTTTTGCCGCCTGCAAATAGTTTGAAACTGCATTGGTAAAGTTACCCGTCCAATGATAACAGATGCCGATTAACTTGTAAATATTAGCGCTTAAAAACGGCTGATGTTCTTCGCCAAGCAACGAATGTGCCTGCAAAGCATGGTGCAATGCAGCATCGTAATCTTTAAGCACCGAAAGATAATAAGTGGCAATTTCGAGCGTTGCCTCGGCTGCCTGAAATGAAAGATTATTTTTAATGGCAATGCCGGCAGCTTTGTTGGCAAACTCAATACACTTAAAGTTTCGCTTTGAACGCTCAACCTTAGCCGCAGCAATCAAGCCGAGCACTTCTGAAAACACATCAAGAACAGGCTTTTTGCCCATCTCCGTTTCGTTGCGGATTTGTCCGGTTATCATATTGAGGGTTGCAGATTGGTAAGGTATTTACTGCTTCATTCAAAGTTTTTTGTTTCTGATACGGTAAAAACGAACGTAAGTTGCTTTTAGTGTTTGAAAAAAATATAAATGTGTGTTTAGTTCTATTTAAGAAAGGTGAATTGACTATTTCATCTCCTCCAGCTTTTCAACCGCACGTTGTTTAAACGCACCGGTGCTGCGGCTTAATTCTTCGAGCAAAGCGCGGGCTTCGTCTTTCTTTCCTTTCTTTAAAAGTATTTGTGATTTGTAATACTTCGAGCCTTCGATATGCTTGGTATTTTGCTCTAATAATTTCTCAAAACCTTTCAGCGCACTTTTGCTGTTTCCGTTGATGTATTCACTCACCGACTGAAAGTAAAGCGCGTCTTTATTGTCGGGTTCTTTGTTTAAAATTTTACCGAATTGCTTTGATGCCGCTTTGTAGTCGTGATTATTAAAACTTTGCATGGCTGCATCCATATTGTCGTTGTAATCTGATGCAATTTCATCTTTTGCATTGCTCTTTGATTTTGCCGCATCGTCATCGCTTTGCGCTCTTGCTATGGTTGCGCTTGGCGCAGTCGTATTTGGCGTTGCTGCGCCTGCACTGCCTGATGAATTAGCCACAACTTTTTGCGTTTGTTCCTTTGCCTGCAATGCCGCTTTTTTTCTTTCTTCTTCTTTTTTATCGGCAACAATTACCTCTGCTTTTTTTACAACAGGCTCTGCTTTAATTTCCGGTTTTGATTCAGGTTCTGCGGCTTTAAATTCTTGGGCAACTGGCGGTGATTCTACCTCTTCTATTTGATTTAAAACTGCGGTGTCATTTTCGGTTACGGCATCAGATTCAGGCGTTTCTTCCGCTTCCATCAGCGGGCGGGCTTCGGGCATATTATCGCCTTTATCCTGCGCAGTTTCCATAGCCAATTGCTTAGGCTGATTGTTGATGTAATTTGTAACCAAAAAACCTAAGCCGACCAACAAGCCAACCAATGCCGCAGCAACCGCATAACGTGTGATAGCCGTAAAAGAAATCGTGCTGACGTGCTGCTTCGTTCCCGATTGTTCGGCAATATTTTGATTCTGTTCTTTGAAAGTTGTTTTCAGATGCAAAACATTTGAAGTCTGCAATCCTTCCAATGCTTCGCGGGCAAAAGGGTCTTCATCAATAAGCTGCTCAAATTTGGCGGTGTCTTCGGGCGTGAGGATGCCGTTGAGGTAAGCCAGCATGGCTTCCTCTGTAATCACACCGTTTTTGGTGAGCGTCATGTTAGTTGTTCTTCGACCGCTCATGTTTTGCTATAATGATATTTTTTAAATTTCGTTTACCGTTTTGAATGTAGCTCTTTACTTCATTCAAACTAAACTCGGTTTCTTCTGCAATTTCCTGATAGCTTTTTCCTTTCAGATAAAACAACTCTACACATTTGCGCTGCTCATCACGCAACTCGTGAATGCTGCTGTTTAAGTGCGAAAGAAACCATTCTTTTTCTTCGGCTTCTTCAAGATGCAGTTCGAGTTGATTTTCCACATCGTAGCTGTTGTCGTTTTGAATTTCCTGCCGGTATTCCTGCTGACGTTTTAAAGAAGTTTTATCGCTGCGGAACTGCATCATGCAATGATTTTTAACCACCGTATGCAGCCACGCTTTGAAAACCAATACGTGATGTTTCTTCAAATCAACAATCAGCTTTTCAAAAATCTGCATCACCGCATCTTTTGCAGCAGGCTCATTTTTAAAATGCTTTAAACACACGCCAAACACCAAGTGAGTATATCGCTGATACAACTCACCCAAATACACCATATCATAAGAATTACGATAGCGGTGAACTAACTCCTCATCGCTGAGGTTGGCATATTGACTTTTTGCGCTCAATCAGTTTTTCTTTTCGTCTTCGTATTTTTTGGTAATGGCTGAAATTGCATCGTTGGCATTAGAAATAATCAAATCGTAATCGGCTATCAAAGTATAGGCATCACCTTTGTCTTTCTGCTTTTCATTATCAATATTTTTTTGAACTTCATTTCTTTTCTCCTCAAATGATTTTACAATTCTTTTGATAGAACCTTTGCCTGCTGAAGCCAGCAATTTAGTTTCGGTGCTAAGCGCATGATTCCTTAAAATATCAGTGCCTTTAATTACTAAATCTTTTTTCATGTGGGTAAGAAAATTGGCGTAGTGATACATCAAAGTGTATTTGGCATAACCTTTTACTGTGGTAAATTTATTTTCAAAAAAAGTTTGAAATTCAGCCGAAGCATTTGCGGCATAAATGCTGCAAACGGCATCCGTAATATCGTAGTTGTTTTCGTTTTCAAACAATGCTGCATAGCGCACGGCAGCCGCTGTATCAATTGCCTGAACAGCTTTCAAAGCCTCCGCAGCCGTAGCATAAGAACTGTCGCCCAATGCTTTTTCAAAAACAGTTAGCAGTTGCTTGTCTTTCAACCGCGAAAGTTTTTGAACAGCCGAATATCTCACGTGTGCATGAACATCCGAAAGTGCCATTTTCTCTAATTGCTTAACCGTTTCGGGCATTGAATCCTTATTCAGTTTTATAGCTTCAACAGCATATCTTCTGAAATGATAAAAGGTGTCAGAAAGCGCAGAAATGAGGACTTGCTTGGCTTCGGGATTATCTTTTTGCGCTTCGCGCAGGCTGCGCAAGGCTTCGGTTTTCGCCAAAAACTGCGGATGATTTTTATATTGAAAAATGTAATCGCTGAGTTGTTTGTTTTCTTTTTTTACGGCTAACAAAATTCTGTCAGCATCAAAGTCAATCAAGTCGGGTTTTTCGGAAGATGCAAAAGCAAAAGTTTGTTTCTCTTTATTAAGTGTAACGGAATGATTTGCAACTTTTCCTTTATTCCACAATGAAATTTTTGCGGGCAACTGATACACCAAAGGCGCATCTATATTGTGTTTTTGCTCTACTTCTACATACACTGAATCATTTTTGTATTCATAGTTAATAGTAAGTTTCGGATGCCCGCTGTTCAAAAACCATTGGTTGAAAAACCAGTTCAAATCAAGCCCTGTAACTTCCTCAAATGCCAAACGCAAATGGTGAATTTCAACAGGTTTATACTGATGTGTTTTAAGGTACAATTGCAGCGCATCAAAAAATGCTTTGTCGCCAATTATATTGCGCAACATGTGTAACACATGACCGCCTTTTTCGTAGCTGTGGCGGTCGAACATTTCTTCATGATTTTCATAATAAAAACGAACCAAGTCCACATTCTTGCTTTGCGATTCGTCAAAATATTGCCTTAGATTTTCCTGCAACATTTTGTCGGCATCGAGCTTGCCGTATTTGTATTCTGCCCACAGATATTCGCTGTAATTTGCGAAGGATTCATTCAACGGAATATTGCTCCAGCTTTCGCAGGTAACCAAGTCGCCAAACCATTGATGGAACAATTCATGCGCCACAATGTCTTCGTAGTTTGCATCCAACAATTCGCGTTTTGTACGTTGCACAAATTCGCCAAACAAAGATGCAGAAGTGTTTTCCATTGCACCGCTCACATAGTCGCGCACAATTACCTGCGAGTATTTTTGCCAAGGGAAATTTACGCCCAAAAGTTGCGAAAAGAACTCCATCATTTCGGGCGTGTTGCCGAAAATATCTTTTGCGTAAGGTTCGTATTCGGATTCAACATAATAGTCCACAGCAAGGTTGCGCCACCTGTCTTTTACTACGGCAAATTCGCCTACGGTAAGCATAAACAAATAAGGTGCGTGCGGCTTATCCATCACCCAATTGTCGGTGCGCGTGCCGTTGCCGTTATCGCGCGAAGCCACCAGCAAACCGTTGGAAAGGGTTTTGTATTTCTTTTCGCAGGTAACAATTATTTCGCCTGTGCAGCGCAGGTTGGTTGCTTCGATGGTCGGAAACCAACAGGAATTTGCTTCCGTTTCGCCCTGTGTCCAAAGCTGTGTTGGTTTGCCGGCTTCTTTGCCCAAAGGATTGATAAAATACAAACCTTTATCGCTTTGAATCGCAGCCGAGCCGCCTGTTTTGCGCTCGTTGGGCTTTGCAGTATAATCCACAAACACATTCAGTGTATCTTTTGAAGTAAAAGTGTGCGGCAGCGCAATATGAATCTGCAAACTGTCGTAGCGATATTTCAGTGATTCCATCGTGCCGTTTTTTGACACCAAAGCAACTTCGCGAATATCAAATCCTTTTGCATCTAAAATCAAAGAGTCGGTCGGATAAAAATGCGGCTTCAATTTGATAAAAGCCTTCGCAGGCATGTGCTGTTTTTCCCAATCAATCTGCACATCCAATTTGGTGTGCAGCAAATCATATTTTACCGGATATGAAGCGCGATATATTTTCTCCTTTGAAAAGGTGAGCGATATTTCATCCAAAGTATCTTCATCCATTGAAGAAAATTCATTTTTACTCTGCGTATTCGCTGCTTTTTTTGTTGAATTACACGCACCCGCAAAAAGCCAAGTTGCCACCACAGGCAACATCCATATTTTATTACTCAATCTCATTTCTGCAACTAAAATATAAAGTGTTACGAATTGCCAATGCTAAAGTGTCATTTGCATCTTAACAAATGCGATTGCGGTGAACTAAAATTCAAACAGCTATTTGCCTTTTTCGTTTTCAAAACTCACAAACAAGTGAATCAAAATTGAACGGGAATAGCGCATAACAGGCGGCAGCAAAACAGCCAAAAATGCTGCGGCAACAGAGAAAGACAGCGGCAAAGAATAATTTAAAATCAAATAGCAAACAGCTAAAATTGTTATTTCAATTACCAAAACCAAAGGATAGCTAATCCATAAAGCGGCAAGAAAAAAACCGGGTTCAATTTCAAACAATTGCCCGCACACAGCGCATTGGTCGGGCATCGCCAGCATCTTGCTTAAATTGTAATGATTGGAAGCCGTAAATAAATTTCCCTTTCTGCATCGCGGGCATTTGCATTGCAGCATACTTTGAGTTTGTGAAATTTTTCCTGTGATGTTTTTCAATGAAATTTTGCTGCTTTAAGCGCGAACAAATAAAGCCTCTTCCGAATCTTCGTCAAAAAGAACTCTTTACATGTATCAAAACCTTTTCTTCAAAAAATGGAGCAGCGTACCATTTTGAAAGCGGAATATTTGCCAAAGTTCTGATGCCTTTGAGTTCTTCCGTCAAGTTGCCGCCTTTCAGGCAAATCAAACCGTTCGGAATGATGTTTTGGCTTTTGGGAAGGTATTTGCCTTTTGTCCATTTCAACAAATCTGCAACAGGAGCTACCGCGCGGCTTACAACAAAATCATACTGGTATTTCATTTCCTCTGCGCGGGAATGAAAAGTGAAAACATTTTCCAATCCGACAGCTTCGGCAACCGCCTGAACCACTTTTAATTTTTTGCCGATGGAATCCACTAAATGAAAGCGGCAGTTTGGATAAAATATTGCCAGCGGAATACCCGGAAAGCCGCCACCCGTGCCTAAATCCATCACTTTTGTTGCATCCTTAAAAGGCAAATATTTTGCAATTGCCAAAGAATGAAGCACGTGATGCTCATAGAAATTTTCAATATCCTTGCGCGAAATCACATTGATTTTTGCGTTCCACTCGGCATAAAGCGGAAGCAGTTTTTCAAACCGGCTGATTTGGTCGGGCGTTAAATTCGGGAAATGTTGAAGTACAATTTCCATTGCAAATAACGAGCGGAATTAAGATGCGCCAAGCGCGTATTTCAAATCCTCAATCTGGTTATCCCAAAGGAAAGTGCTGTCTTTAAGTTCTTTCGGCTCGCAGAAATCGGTTACTTCCAAAACCGTTTCATTACTTATTTCGCTTTTATACACACGAAAGGAAAAAAACTCCGATTCATCGGCTTTCAGCCAACGGTATTTTACATACTCGTCATCTTCCATTTCCACTATTTCAGCCTTTTCAAACTGACCGTTCCATCCGAAAACGTAATCATCTTCCGAAGCATCGCAATAGTCGGCAAACCATTGAGCCAAACAAGAAGGGTCGGTTACAAACTCAAACAAAATTGCCGGAGATGAACGAATGATATATTCTAAAGTAAATTGCTTGCGCGCCATAGCACGGATTTTTTAAATGAACTAACGGGGCAATGATAAAAAACTATTTCTAAGGGCAAAATTTAATTTGTAAATAATATTGCTGCAAGTAAAAATTTGAGGAAAAATTATGAAGCAGAAGTTCAAAAAGGACGTTTAAAGCGGCTGTTACATTTCCAAAAAGATTAACAAACCGAAAGTTTCGTAAACTTGGCTGCGTTAATGCAAATTTTCAACAGGAATATTTCCGACATTTCTTCGCTGCAATTGTTTCAACTGATTCGGTTCGGAACTACTGCTTTTATCTCCGTTTTGTTGGTGAAATTTGGCGCATCCACCGATGCAATTGCCACTTACGAAACTTTTTTGTGGCTCACCGGAATGTTCAGTTTCTTTTGGATTGCAGGCACGATAAACGCCATGCTTTCCATCAAAAAAGATTTTGATGAACGGGAAGTTTTTTCCAACACGGCACTGATGATTCTGTGGCAAAGCGTAATTGCCGTTCAACTGTTGGTTGTGTTTCAGTTTTTCAATAATGGAAACGGCATTTTAACCTCAATGGCTGCGGGTTATCTGCTGTTTAATACGGTTTCATTTTTGAATGAATACATCTACTTTATTAAAGCTGAAAGAAAGCGATTGTTGATATATGCGGTTGCCACATCTTTGTTGCAAACAGCTTTTACGATAATTCCTTTTTTGCTCACAGGTGAAATTCTTTGGGCGGTTTCGGGATTGACTTTGCTGGCGGTTGCAAAACTTTTCTGGTTGATATTATTGTTGCGAAAAAATGCAGTTTTCACTTTTAATAAAACATATACCGCTTCTCTGATAAAAGTTTCGCTGCCCATCACTGCGGGAATTTTTGCAAGCGGTTTTGCGGAATACATTGACGGTTTTTTAGTGAAATATTTTTTTGACGAAAATGCTTTCGCCATTTTCAGATACGGTGCGCGTGAATTGCCTTTTGCGCTGATACTCGCCAATTCATTAAGCACGGCAATGATTGCTCCGATTGCATTAAACGTTCATTCGGGCATTGAAGAACTGAAGCGAAAAACAGCGCAACTTGCCCGTTTTATCTTTCCTGTTTCTATTGTTTTGATGTTGAGCAGCAAATGGCTTTTTGTAAGTTTCTACAACGAAACTTATTTGCCGAGCGCGGTAATTTTCAATGTACTGCTTTTGTTGGTTATCCCGCGCTTACTGTTTCCGCAAACTATTCTCACGGCTTTGCGCATGAACAGTTTCACACTGATTTCCGCGCTGCTTGAAATTGTAATAAATATTGTTGCAAGCATTTTATTGATGCAATACTTCGGGCTTGTTGGAATCGCTTACGGAACGCTGATTGCTTTCATTTTCGATAAAGTTTTTCTTGCGGCAGTTTTGTATTTCAAACAACAAATTTCACCAATGGCATACACGCCTTCTAAATTGTATTTCGTTGGCAGCGCGGGCTTGATTGGTGCTTTCATTTTTTCAATCTGTTTTCTTTAATATGCAATTACTTGAATCAAAATCCACACGCTTATTCATCATTCTGAGCGCGTTTTTTCTCACCAACGCCATTGTTGCCGAGTTCATGGGCGTGAAGATTTTTTCGCTGGATGATACGTTGGGTTTTACGCCCATGGTATTCAATTTTTTCGGTGAAAAAATTACGGGTTTTAATCTTACCTGTGGCGTTCTGTTGTGGCCCTTCGTATTTGTAATGACAGATATTATCAATGAATATTTCGGCAAAAAAGGCGTTCGCTTTTTATCTTTTCTGGCGGCTGCAATGATTGCCTACTCTTACATCATGATAAATGGCGCGATGCGCACCACGCCTGCAACGTGGTGGATTTTCAGTTCGCAATTCGGCAATGATTTGAATTACGAAAATGCTTATGATGCAATTTTCGGGCAAGGCAATTCAATCATTATCGGTTCGCTTTTGGCGTTCATTATTTCCCAGATTATTGATGTAACTGTGTTTCATAAAGTAAAACAACTCACAGGCGAAAAACACGTTTGGTTACGCGCCACAGGCTCTACATTGGTATCACAGTTGATTGATTCTTTTGTAGTGCTTTTTTATGCTTTTTATATTTCAAAAATCGGCTCGCCCAATCAATGGTCTATACAATTGGTTTTAGCAGTTTGCACAGTGAATTACATCTATAAATTTGCAATGGCGATTGCGCTTACTCCGTTAATTTATATCGGTCATTCCATAATAGAAAAATACTTGGGTAAAGAACTTGCCGACAGGCTGAAACGAGATGCTGCGAAGTAGATTTCCTAAAACTCATTTGCAAAAATGATGTTAAGCAAGTCGCACATTCTTGACGATGCGAATAACTCCACGCTATATTTGATGAAAATTTAAAAGCGATATGAATAAAATTTTCCTCTCCATTTGTTTCACTGCTATTGCAAGCATTGGTTTTACACAAGATAAAGCGGCAGAAGTAAAACCGAATCCAAATGCGCCTCAATTCAAATTTGAAAATGAACTGTACGACTTTGGCGAAATTCCAGAAGGACCGCAGGCAACACACGAATTCAAATTCAAAAATACGGGCAAAGAGCCATTGATACTTTCTAACGTAAAAGCAAGTTGCGGCTGCACCACACCAAGCTGGACAAAAGAGCCTGTGCTTCCCGGCAAAGAAGGTTCTATTGCAGCAACCTACAACACGCAAGGTCGCCCCGGTCCTTTCAGCAAGGCAATCACCATCACGTCTAATGCAGGCGAGGCAACTAAGGTTATCACAATAAAAGGAAATGTTATCACAGCCGAGCAAGACAAATCATTGCCCGTGAAATCCCCTTCATTATTATCGCCAAAATAGTTCGTACTGCAAGCAGATAGAAAAGCACATCGTTAATAACCAATGACAACTCAATCTCACTTCTAAAATTTAAAATCTAAAATCAACATTGAGTTTACCATCTCTCAGTTTACGAAGACCGGTTATGGCAATAGTGATGAATATCGTTATTGTTCTTTTCGGCATTATCGGTTTTTATTTTTTGGGTGTGCGCGAATACCCTTCGGTTGATCCGCCTGTTATCACAGTTCGTACCGCTTACACAGGCGCAAATGCCGACATCATCGAATCGCAAATCACCGAGCCGCTTGAAAAAGCCATTAACGGAATTGCAGGTATCCGCAGCATTTCATCGGCAAGCAATCAAGGTTCGAGCGTAATCACCGTTGAGTTTAATTTAAGTGAAAATTTAGAAGAGGCAGCCAATGATGTGCGCGATAAAGTAAGTCAGGCTGTGCGCCAGTTGCCGCAGGATATTGACGCTCCGCCTGTGGTTTCAAAAGCCGATGCCAACAGCGATGCGATTATTTCCATGACGGTGCAAAGCGATAAACGTTCGCAGTTGGAAGTTTGCGATTATGCTTCAAACATTCTGCTTGAAAGATTGCAGACAATTCCGGGCGTTAGTCAGGTGCAGATTTGGGGTGAAAAAAAATACGCCATGCGCCTGTGGCTCGACCCGATGAAGATGGTTTCCTACAACATCACATTTCAGGAAATCAACAACGCGCTGAACAGGGAAAACGTTGAACTTCCGGGCGGAAAAATTTCCGGCAACACAACAGAACTTACCGTAAAAACATTCGGGCGTTTAACTACCGAAGAAGAGTTTAATGATTTGATTGTAAGGCAAACCGAAAATCAGATTGTGCGCCTGCGCGATGTGGGGCAGGCTGTGTTGGGACCCGAAAACGAAGAAACTATTTTGAAACTCGATGGCGTGCCGATGGTGGCTCTGGCGTTAGTTCCGCAGCCCGGTTCAAACTACGTTTCTATTGCCGATGAATTTTACAAACGCTACGCGCAAATCAAAAAAGATATTCCGGATGACCTTAATGTTGATGTAGTATATGACAGCACACGCTTTATCAAATCATCCATTTATGAAGTGCAGGAAACGCTTTTGATTGCTTTCCTTCTGGTAGTCATTATTATCTACCTGTTCTTCCGCGACTGGCTGATTGCCCTGCGCCCGATTATTGACATTCCGGTTTCGTTGCTGGGTGCGTTTTTCATCATGTATATGTGCGGCTTCACCATCAACGTGCTTACATTATTAGCAATAGTTTTGGCAACAGGTTTGGTGGTGGATGACGGAATTGTTGTTACCGAAAATATCTTCAAAAAATTAGAAAAAGGTTTTAGTAAAGAAGATGCTGCGCGTGAAGGTTCCGAAGAAATTTTCTTTGCCGTTATCGCCACTTCCATCACGCTTGCAGTAGTGTTTCTTCCTATCATTTTCTTACAGGGCTTTGTAGGAAGTTTGTTCCGCGAATTTGGAATTGTAGTCGCGGGGGCTGTACTTATTTCAGCGTTTGTATCGCTTTCGCTTACTCCTGTTCTGAATGTTTTATTGACAAGAAAAGACCAGAAAAAATCATGGTTCTATGAAAAGTCTGAGCCATTTTTTGATGCAATGGATACCGGCTACAAAAACCTGCTTTCAACTTTTATGCAAAGGAGATGGACGGCTGTTTTGATTCTGTTTGTTTGTGTGTTTGTTATCGGGCTTTTCGGTAAAGTATTGCAAAGCGAATTAGCTCCTTTGGAAGACCGCAGCCAGTTCCGTTTGAGCGTTTCCGCACCCGAAGGAACTTCTTACGATTACATGGAAAAATTCATGAATCGCATTGCATATTATTTGGTGGATTCAGTTCCGGGTAAGCGACAAATACTTACCGTTACCGCACCGGGCTTTTCGGGAAGCGGAAGCGCAAACTCAGGTTTTGCGCGGGTTTCGTTGTTAGATCCCAAAGATCGTGAATTTACACAACAGGAAATTGTAGATAAGGTAAACAAAGGTATTCGCAAGTTCAGCGATGGAAAAGTTTTCGCCATTCAGGAGCAAACTATTTCAACAGGCGGCACAGCGCGTTTTGGTTTGCCCGTTCAATTCGTGGTGCAAAACATGGACTTTGAAAAGATAAAAACAGCCTTGCCGAAGTTCATGGAAGAAGCGCAGAAAAGTCCTGTGTTTTTGGCTACCGATTTGAATTTGAAGTTCAACAAACCCGAATTGCAGGTGGAAATTGACCGCATCAAAGCTACCGACATGGGCGTGAGCGTAATGGATATTTCCAACACGCTTCAACTTGCTTTCAGTGGCAGAAGATTGGGTTACTTTACCATGAATGGAAGACAATACCAAGTTATCGGGCAGGTGAGCCGCGAAAACCGCGATGACCCTGTTGATTTGAAGTCTTTATACGTTGGCAACAATCGCGGTGAAATGATTCAGTTGGACAATTTTGTTACAATGAAAGAAGTGAGCAGCCCGCCACAATTGTATCACTACAATCGCTTTAAATCTGCTACGGTTTCGGCAAGCGTTGTGCCGGGAAAAACAATCGGAGACGGCATTGCGGAAATGGAAAGAATTTCAAAAATTGTTTTGGATGAAACGTTCAGCACAGCTTTGACAGGCTCTTCGCGCGACTTTTCAGAAAGTTCATCCAACACCATGTTTGCCTTCATTCTTGCTTTGATTTTGGTTTACCTGATTCTTGCCGCTCAGTTTGAAAGTTTTATTGACCCTATGGTAATTATGCTGACTGTGCCGCTTGCGCTTGCAGGTGCGCTTTTCAGCCTTTGGATGTTCAATCAAACGCTGAATATTTTCTCTCAAATAGGTATCATCATGCTGATTGGTTTGGTTACCAAAAACGGTATTTTGATTGTGGAATTTGCCAACCATAAACGCGAAGAAGGATTGGAAAAAATTGAGGCTGTTATTGAGGCATCGGTGATGCGTTTGCGCCCAATTTTGATGACAAGCATAGCAACTGCATTAGGTGCTGTGCCAATTGCCCTTGCATTGGGCGCGGGTGCGCAAAGCCGCATACCTTTAGGCATTGTAATCATTGGCGGCATTATGTTTTCGCTCGTGCTTACTTTGTTTGTTATTCCGGCTATGTATTCTTATTTGAGTAGAAAGAAATAAGCAGGGGCGTATTGCATACGCCCGAAAATGAAAAATGAAAAATGGAAAAGAAAAATCAGCGTAATCCTTTAATCCGTGTAATCATCGCTTGCGTAAAAAAAATGAATAATGTTCTAAACTCAAAGCCCATTGCCCATAGCTCATTCTTCATCGCTCTCATCTTCTTTTCCGTTTCGGTAAATGCTCAATCGCTGCTTACAATAGAATCTGCAATTGAGGTTGCGCTTCAAAAAAACTACGACATTATTCTTGCTAAAAACGATTCGGCAATTGCGCATAAAAACAACACCATCGGCAATGCGGGAATGTTGCCAAGCCTAAGTGTAAATGGCGGTGCAAGCTACGGTTTGAACAACATCAACCAACGTTTTACGAACGGCACGGAAATTAACCGCAACAATGTTCATTCAACCAATTTCAATGCTGCCGCCAATTTGAATTGGACTTTGTTTGACGGCTTGCGTATGTTTTTTGCAAAGAAAAGATTGAGTTTACAGGAATCGTTTGCGGTGTTGCAATTGAAAGACCGAGTGCAAAATACCATTGCGCAAGTGATTGTTGCCTACTACGAAATTGTGCGTTTGCAACAAGCCGTAAATGCCTACAAAGAAGCGATTGCATTAGCCGAAGAACGATTGAAAATTGCCAATACAAAAGTTGAATTGGGCGTGAGCGGCAAAACCGATGCGCTGCAAGCGCGTATTGATGCCAACGCCCGCAGAGCGGAATTGATGAAACAACAAGTGTTGTTGGATAACGCAAAACAAAATCTGAATGTGTTGCTTTCGCGCAATGAGGAAACGCCTTTTGAAGTAACAAACGAAGTGGCGTTTGATGAAAATTTATCGGCACAATCGTTGCAGCAAACCAATTCCAACTACGCGATACAAGCGGCAATGGCAAGCGTGAAAATTGCGCAGCAGCAAAAGCGCGAAACACAGGCTTTGCGCAGCCCCGTGATTGTTGGCAATGCCGCATACAGCTATGCTTACGCACAAAGCGATGCGGGTTTTTCATTGTTCAGCCAGAATAATGGTTTGGGCTTGGGCGTAACTTTAAGTATGCCGATTTTCAACGGTTTTAATATCAACCGTCAAGTGAAAGTTGCAAGCATACAACTGCAAACTTCTAATACACTTTACGAGCAGGTGAAATTACAAGTTGCCGCTTCGGTAAAAAGTTCGGCACGCGCGTTTGAAACGGCAAAACTTGCTTTGGTTTTGGAAGAAGAAAATATCGGCTACGCAAAAGAAAATGTAACGATTGCCACCGAGCGTTTCAAACTTTCGCAAAGCACCTCAATTGAATTTCGTGAAGCACAAAAAAGTTATGAAGATGCGCTGCTGCGCTTGGTAAGTGCCCGCTACGAACTAAAGCAAGCCGAAACCGAATTGCTGCGGTTGAACAATAAGTTAATTGGGGAATAGCCGCTTCATATTTTTCCCGAAACGGGTTTTTAAAATACCGAACAGCGCATCGCTTTCGTCTGATGTAAGTTCCTTTTTCATTCTATCATTTACTGATTAACTGAAATTGCTTTTGATGTTGCGGAGGGATATTGTTGTTATCGGCAAGAATATGGAAAGCAAAACAAAAAACCACTATATTCTTGCCGATAACGGCATATATTTGTAAAATGAAATTTCTGTCGGTAAGTGAGTTTGCAAAAAAGTGGAATATTCCAGAAAGAACTGTCCGAAATTATTGCGCCACAGGAAAATTGAAAGGATCTTTTCTGACAGGTAAAACGTGGAATATTCCCGAAGATGCTTCTCTGCCCGAAAAAGGAAACAAGAAAAAATTCAGCGATAACGCATTACTCAACCATCTGAAAGAGCAAAAGGATATGAAGCTGAAAGGCGGAATTTATCATCGCACACAGATTGATTTAACCTACAATTCCAACCGCATTGAAGGAAGTAAACTAACTCACGACCAAACCCGGTTTATTTTTGAAACCAATACCATTGGTGCATCTGATGAAAGCGTTAATGTGGATGACATTATTGAAACAACGAATCACTTCCGTTGCATTGATTTAATTATTGATAAGGCAAAAGCCAAACTAACGGAATCTTTGATTAAAGAATTACATCTTCTTTTAAAATCGGGAACGTCCGACAGTCGAAAAGATTGGTTCAATGTGGGAGAATATAAAAAACTCCCCAACGAAGTTGGAGGTAATGAAACCTGTCCGCCTAAAGAAGTTACTGCGAAAATGAAAGAACTACTTTCGGAGTATCACAACATCGAAAAGAAAACTTTTGAAGATATTATTGACTTTCATTACCGGTTTGAAATCATTCACCCTTTTCAAGACGGAAACGGTCGTGTCGGTCGCTTGATTCTGTTTAAAGAATGTTTGGCAAACAATATTGTTCCCTTTATTGTTGATGAAGATTTAAAGCTGTTTTATTACAAAGGTTTGCAGGAATGGGCGCACATAAAAGAATATCTTTTAGATACTTGCTTGACTGCACAAGATAATTACAAATCGGTTTTACGGTATTTTGAGATTGATTTTTCGTAGAAACGAGCATCTCGTTGACTTCAACGAGATGCTCCAATTGCTTTATTTCCGGGTTTAGTCCCGACACATTTTTTACAGCAGCGCAGAGGATTTACCAAATCAGCACTTTTGTATTCAGTAGTTTATTGCCTGATTTTATTTGCACAAAATACAAGCCCGATTGAAGTCTCAATCCGTTTTCATAAAAGTATTTTACCGAAGTATTGATAGTATCGTTTGCATCAAAAATTCCGATGAAATCAGTTGCATCGCACTGTCCGTCATTTACAAGTAAAATCATATAAGTGCCGGTGTCGGAACAATTTTTTCGCCTAAACTTCTCACTGTAATTCAAATTGTTATTTTCACCCGTCAAAATTTTTAAACGTAATTATGAACAAACTAATACTCATTGCTGTTGCCGCTTCGTTGGTGTTAAGCATTCCTTCATGCAAAAAAACTGAACCATATAATCCGCCAACGCCCAAAAACACCGCACCGACTACAAGTGAGCCGGACGATGCAACAATTTTCCTCAAAGCTGTTCGCTTTTTCACAACTCAATCCGGTTCGGCAGGGCAATCCACCGAATACAAAGTTGGCGATGCTTTTGCTTTCTTTCGCGATTCGCTTTCCGCAAAACGCAATGCGGGAATTGTAACCGTTAATACATTAGAACTTACCAACGAAAACGACAACTACGTTTACAAAACATTGGATAATCTGCCCTACGGAATTTTGTTCGATACAGATAACGCCACTTGGGTTGTAACGGGCGATACCAACACAGGTATTCAACCGATAACGATTAGCGATAATTCTCCGTTTCCTGCAAAACCTGTTATCACCGAAAAAGAAATCAATACACAGGCAAGTTATCTGTTGGTTGCCAAAGACACCATCATTGCCGATTCAACAATCTTCGTTATTACGGGACCAACCGGAACTTTAAGAAAAGTGAGAGGACCAAATGCGCGTTCGGTAGCTTTCACCAAAGAAGAAATGTCCACTTTAGGAACGGGCAGAGCGTTGGGCTTGGTGCAAATTTCAGCATTCAATTTGGTGTTGGATACTTTGTTGGTGCCGAATACAAAAACATACTATTTGAAACAAACCATTGCTTCAAAA
>CAZSEG010000034.1:0-24219 GCA_964605875.1 uncultured Chitinophagaceae bacterium | reverse complement strand
CCGATAGGACCCAAAGTACGTAATCTGAATAAAGAGTATGCTTACGAAGAAGGCAACGAAAATCAATTAGACAAATGGGTGAAGATGGGATTTTTGGCGAGCGCGCCTGCTGTTGAAAATCGCCCTGCGTTGCCCGACTGGCAAGATAGCGTGAAGCACAGTTTGAACGACCGCGCCCGCGCTTATCTCGAAATCAATTGCGCTCATTGCCACAATGCAAAAGGTCCCGTTTATACATCGGGCTTTTATGTGGATTGGCTGAATAACAATTCTTCCAATCTTGGCATTTGTAAATCTCCGGTGGCGGCAGGCAAAGCAACAGGCGGCAGATTATTTACTATAAAACCCGGCAAACCCGATGAGTCAATTACCGTAATCCGAATGGAGTCGGACAATCCGGGTGTGCGTATGCCCGAGTTGGGCAAGCAGTTGATTCACACCGAAGGCGTTGCGCTCATTCGCCAATGGATTACAGCCATGCCTGCAAATGCGTGTGAAATGTAAATCGGAAAAAGTATCGCAAATATTTCTTTGTGTTCTTCGTGCCTTCTCGGGATAAAAAATAAAATTGTGTTTGGAAGTTGTTATCAAACAATACCCAACTTAACTGTGGAAAACAGTACTAAACTTTAGGCATTCAACCCGCATCTTAGCAACCATGATAAATAAGATTCTTTGCAGTTTTTTTGCGCTTACATTTTTCGTTTTTCAGTTTTCATTTTCCCAAACAATCACCTACGACCGCGCTTCAAAAAAGAGCAAGGAACTTTATGATGAAGCCTATAATGCTACCGCAACGGGTCGCTCAAAAAATGCCGTTGATTTATTAAAGCAGGCAACTAACAATCAATCAGGCTTTATAGATGCGTGGTATTTGATGGGTGTTTTACAGTTAGAAAACCTGCGCGATTATCCTGCTGCTGTTGCTTCGCTCGAAAAAACGAATCAGTTGAATCCCGATTTTAAAAATGAATTGTGTTATCAGTTAGGTCGCGCATATTTTTTTAATCAGCAATACGAAAAAGCGAAAGAAGCATTGAATCACTGCAAGGGAAAACAACTTTCGTTACAGGATGAAATGCAGGTGAATCAGTTTTTGAAAAGTGCAGATTTCGCGGTTGTTGCCATTCAAAACCCAAAAAAATTTCAACCTAAAAACTTAGGCGCAGGCGTAAATACATACAGCGAAGAACTGATGCCGACTATCACTGCCGATGAGCGTTATTTATACTTCACCCGCATGGACAAAAGCGGCTATATGCTGGAAGAAAATATTTATGTAAGTCAGGATTTTAAAGGCACTTGGGATTCTGCGCGCATGGTTGAATCGCCCATAAGTTTGTATTCCTACAACGATGGCGCCACTTGCATTTCACCCAGCGGCAAGTATTTGTTTTTCACTTCCTGCGAACGCCCGGGCGGTTATGGTAACTGTGATATTTGGTTTGCTGCAAAAAATGAAACAGGATTTGAAAAGCCCCGCAACATGGGCGGCAAAATCAACACACCCGGCAAAGACATTCAGCCAAGCATCAGTGGCGATGGACGCACCCTTTATTTTGCCAGCAATCGCAAAGGCGGTTATGGCGGCTTGGATATTTGGATGAGCACGCTTCAGGAAGATTTTTCGTGGAGCGAACCGAAGAATTTAGGCCCCATGATTAACACGCAGTTTGATGAAGAGCGACCATTTATTCACCCTGATGATAACACGCTTTATTTCAGCAGCGATGGATTGCCCGGCTTTGGCGCAAGCGATTTTTTTGTAACAAAAAAGCTGCCGAACGGAGAGTGGGGCAGACCCGAAAATCTTGGTTTTCCCATCAACGGACCCGGTGATGAAATCGGAATTATCATCACTGCCGATGGTCGCACCGCTTACTTTGCCAGCGATAGAAAAGAAGGTTTTGGCGGCATGGATATTTACAGTTTTGAAACTGATGACAGCTACAAACCCAACTATGTAACTTATGTAAAAGGCAGAGTATATGACAGCGATTCTAAAACTTCGCTAAAAGCAAACATTCAGTTGTATGATGTGGAAACAGGAAAGGTTTATACTACATTAAGCAGCGATGCAAAGGGGGAGTTTCTGGTAACGCTTCCGGCAGGAAAAGATTTTGCGTTAGAGGCGATGAAGGAAGGCTATCTCTTTCATTCACTCCATTTTTCTTTAAAGGATGTAAAGCATGGCGAGCCATTTAATGTAAGTGTGCCGCTGCAAAAAATCAGGGAGGGACAAACCATTGTGTTGAACAATGTTTTCTATGAATCCAACTTATACACGCTTAAAAATACTTCGCAATCAGAGTTAAACGTGTTGGTAGAATTAATGATTAAAAATCCAACACTGAAAATCGAAATAGGCGGACACACCGATAACACAGGAACAGAAACAACCAATAAAACCCTTTCTGAAAATCGCGCAAAAAGTGTATTTGATTATTTAAAATCTAAAGGAATTTCAGAAGATAGAATTTCATTTAAGGGTTATGCTGCAACAAAGCCTGTTGCCGAAAATACCACCGAAGCAGGCAAGGCAAAAAACCGCAGAACAGAAGTGTTGGTTGTGGGAATTTAAAATGTATGTTAGCAGCAATTTTACCGAACCGATGACTTGAAAATAGGGGATAGCATTTAAAACAAATAAAAACAAACAATTATGTTAAGAACATATTTACCGATTCTGTTTTTTGCAATTTTCACAGGCTGGATTTTATACCGGCTTTTGATAAAAAAAGACTTGAAACGAAATCTAAACACATTATATCTTGGACTAACATTTACAGGAATTTGGATTTTGATTTATTTCTTTTTGCTCAGAATGTAAAATGAGTAAATCTCAACATCTTAAATCAATAAATCTTAAATAACAATGGCATATTGGCTTATTAAATCAGAACCCGGCACTTATTCAATTGATGATATGCAAAAAGAAAAAACAACCTTTTGGAGTGGTGTGCGCAACTACCAGGCGCGTAACAATTTGAAGGCGATGAAGAAAGGCGATAAATGTCTTTTTTATCACAGCGTTACCAATCCTGCTGTGGTTGGCATTGTGGAAGTTACCAAAGAACATTATCAAGACCCTACGACAGAAGAAACTGCATGGGTTGTTGTGGATGTTACCTTTATCAAGAAACTGAAAAATCCTGTACCTTTGGAAGACATAAAAGCAACTCCAAAGCTGGCGCAAATGGTTTTGGTAAAAAGCAGCCGGCTGAGTGTGCAACCTGTAACGAATAAAGAGTTTGATTTTGTGTTGAAGATGAGTGAATACAAGTAGGCAGTAATTTAGTAGGCAGTAGGCAGTAAAGAGAATAAGTATTTAGTAGTTAGTATTTAGACATAAGACAATACAAAATACAAGTGAAGATGAAATAGGAGAGGGGCTGTTCAAATCATAAATCACAAATCTAAAATTACAAAGTGGCATATAAAGAAAAGGAGATAGAAAAGCTGTATTACAGCATTGGTGAGGTGGCAGAAATGCTATCGCTCACGGCATCTCAGATTCGCTACTGGGAGCAGGAGTTTGGCAATTTAAAATTGAAGAAAGACAGAAAAGGAAATCGCCTTTTCACCAAAGATGATATTGAAACCCTTAAAGTGATTCAGCATTTGCTGCGCGAAAAGGGATACACCATTGAAGGCGCAAAAGCACATTTAAAATCTGCCGGAAAAATCTCTAAACAAAATTTTCAGGTGTTGGATAAGCTAAAGGAAGTGAAGAAATTTTTGGAAGAACTGAAAGAGCAACTTTAGTTATGAAGCGCTCATTACTTTCAATCCAACAATCGAAAAAATTAAAGTTACAATAAAGAAAATGCGCCAGAAATCTGTTGGTTCGTTGAATAAAAATATACCAATCAAAACAGTTCCCACAGCCCCGATTCCTGTCCATACGGCATAAGCAGTTCCGAGCGGTAAAGTTTGTGATGCTTTGTATAGTAATGTCATACTTATAAAAAGACAAAACAGAAAACCTGCGAACCACATTGTGGCATGATTGCCCGTTGTTTCTTTTGCCTTGCCTAAACAAGTTGTAAAACCAACTTCAAACAATCCGGCAAGAATCAGCATTAACCAGTTCATATTACTTGTTTGCCATTTTGTATTTTCTCATGTCTAACATCTCAAATCTCAAGTCTCACTTACACATTAAACATAAAGTGAACTACATCGCCATCCTGCACAATGTATTCTTTTCCTTCGCTGCGCAACCTTCCTGCATCGCGGGCAGCAGCTTCCGATCGGTAAGTGATATAATCGTTGTAGCCGATAACCTGTGCACGGATAAATCCGCGTTCAAAATCCGAGTGAATTACAGCCGCAGCTTGCGGAGCTTTTGTTCCTTTGTCAATCGTCCATGCGCGAACTTCTTTTACGCCCGCAGTAAAATATGTTTGCAGATTCAACAAGCGATAAGCTGCTTGTATTAAGCGGTTTAAACCGCTTTCCTTCAAGCCCAAATCATCCAAAAATGCTTTGCGGTCATCTGCGCTTTCCAATACGGCAATTTCACTCTCAATAGCTGCCGAAACAATTACTACTTCCGCATTCTCTCCCGCAACAGCTTTTTTTACCGCTTCTACAAAGTCATTGCCGTTTACAACAGATGCCTCATCTACATTACAAGCGTAAATCACAGGCTTTGCAGTAAGCAACTGAATATCTTCTACATATTTTTTGTCTTCTTCCTCAACAGGTGCAAGACGCGCACTTTTTCCTTCTTCCAAACAACGCTTGTAAATTTCAAGAATTTCTATGCTTTTAAGCACTTCTTTATCATTTCCTTTTGCAAGCTTTTTCTGTTTATCTAATTTCTTCTCTACGCTGTCTAAGTCCTTCAATTGCAACTCAGTATCAATAATTTCTTTATCGCGCACAGGGTTTACGCTTCCGTCCACGTGAATGATATTCGGGTCTTCAAAACAACGCAAAACATGAATTACGGCATTCACCGTGCGGATGTTGCCCAAAAACTGGTTGCCCAAACCTTCGCCTTTGTGCGCACCTTTTACTAAACCTGCAATGTCCACAAATTCAATAGTAGTAGGCAACACACGTTGCGGATTCACTATTTCAGCCAACTTTTCCAATCTTTCATCAGGCACGGTAACCACACCGATGTTCGGGTCAATTGTACAAAAAGGGAAGTTTGCCGCCTGAGCTTTTGCAGAAGAAAGTGCATTAAAAAGCGTTGATTTACCTACGTTTGGTAAACCCACAATACCACATTGAAGAGCCATATTTTATTTTTGAGCGCGCAAACCTACACGTTTTTTTGGCATTTGAATATGGTGAAGACGGAACGGGAGTAAAGCGAATTGTCGTATTTTGCATTAATAATGAATATTAGTTGAACCAATAAGAGAACATAGTTTTTCCTTTTAAATGCCGATTGAATTTCTTTTTCGTTAGCATTGCAACCGCACCAAACAAACTATAATGAACAGAAAAACCGCCCTGCTTGTTGGAGCTACGGGTTTAGTGGGTAATTTGTGTCTCGAAGATTTAGTTGCTTCCGGGCTTTACAAAGAAATAATTGTAATCACCCGTAAAAAACTGTTTCCCGCACATTTGGGCGTTACCAATATTATTTCAGACTTCAGCGATTTAGACCAGATAACAGCACAGTTGAAAGCCGACCATGTTTATTGCGCTTTGGGAACAACTATCGCAAAAGCAGGTTCACAAAGTGCCTTTAAGAAAGTGGATTATGAATATCCGCTGAAAGTGGCAACAATTTCAAAACAAAACGGAGCGCAAGAATTTATCCTCGTTTCGGCAATTGGCGCAAATTCCAATTCCTCCATTTTTTACAGCAAAGTGAAAGGCAAGCTGGAAGATGCGATTGAAAAATTAAATTTTGAAAGTTGTATCATTCTTCAACCTTCTTTTTTGCTTGGAAAAAGAAGTGAAGTGCGCATTGGCGAATTGATTGGCAAGAACATAGCATCTGCTTTATCTTTTGTTTTTGTTGGCGGCTTGAAAAAATATAAAGGAATCGAAGCCTCTGACGTAGCAAAATCAATGGTGGTTTTTGCAAACAAAATAGATATGAAATTTATCCGCGCCCAATATGACGATATGATAAAAGCGGCAGATGAATTCGGAAAATGGTAAAAGGATGCAAACAGAAACTTCATTCATAACATACTCCTCTGATTATTCAAAAATCATTTTCTGTGTTTCAGTTAAAACATGGAAATTCTCATTAAGTTAATTTCCTTCGCACACGGAATGAACGGAATGAGATTACCCGCGAGGCAGTTGCTTGCTGCTCTTCTTATTATTTTTGTTTATGGAGTAAACGCCCAAAAAATCATCCCTAAAAAATTAGAGATTGATGAGGCTGCCGAGTTTGAAAAGGTGGACTCTTTCAGGATGTTGCACCTCGTAATTGGCGGAAATATTTACAAAACCGAAGCGCAGGTTAAGCAGGCTTTTAATAAAGAAGAAAGCAAATACGATTTCAACCACGAGCTGAGATACATACAACCCGTAATGAATTTGGGCGATATTACAATCGCCAATCTCAAAACATCTTTCACGGGCGATAACGCTTCGCCATATTCTGCGCCCGATGAATTTGCAATTGCTTTGAAATATAGCGGTATCAATGCTTTGATGATGGCAAATGCCAATTCTGCCAACATTGATAAAGCGGGTTTGGAACGTACACACGACATTTTAAAACAGGTTGATATTATTCATACAGGGGCTTTCAGCAGCAATATTCAGCGCAACGGAAACTGCCCGATGATTCTTTTCAGAAAGGGATTTCGCATTGCAGTTTTGAACTATGCCATTCTTCCTTCCCGCAACAGCGTTTCAAACGATTTTGTAATAAATGTTGCCGATAAAAATCTTATTGAATTGGATATGCGCGCAGCGCGTATGCAAAGCGTGGACTTTGTGGTTGTTTACTTTGACTGGGGCAGCAATATGCAGGATTTACCTTCTTATGCCCAACAGCAATTAGCGCGTTTTGCTTTTGAAAAAGGCGCGGGTTTGGTGGTGGGTACGCATCCAAACACGGTGCAATACATGGAGTTTTTGGAATATTATTACAATGGGCAACCCGAAACAGGTTTAGTTGCCTATTCACTTGGTAATATGATTGCCGGCAGCGAAGACCTGCGCAATCGAAATGGTATTTTGCTGGATATTGAGTTGTTGAAGAATAACTTTACGGGTCAGGTAAAATTAGGTGATTATGGTTTTATCCCTATTTGGAATTATTACGATACAATTTCAAATCCGGGTCAAACAAAAGTGATGGCGCTTCCATCTGCTAATGTTGTGGAAGGAGATGTATTTAAGGGTATTCCGTACATTGAGCAGCGCAGGGCGGCAAATTCGGCATTTGAAATTCGCAAATTGTTAGGCACGCACAGCGATGAAATTCAATATAATCTTTCGGACAGAGTGGTAAATAATGTTGATGAAACTGTGCACCTTATCAATGCTTCATTAAACAATAAGTTGAGTGTTTTCAGACCGGATTTTATGCAATCGAGTGCAGCACCCGTAGAGGCAAAACGCGCTTTTAATAAAGAAGAATCGGATACGTTTTACCGCGTTCAGTTTTATGCCATGAAGAAGCTGATTCCGTTGGACACCAATTATTATGAGCATTTGAAGGGATTTATCACAATGGAAGATGAAGGCTACTTCAAATACTTTTCAAAAGGTAGTTTCAGCTTTGACGTGGTGCATAATCTTTGGCTGCGGGTTTTTAAACCGCGCTATAAACAGAGCGTTCTTGTAGGCTTTGGCGGCAACCGCAGGGTGAAGGAAATCACTACGGACGGGGTTACGCATTGATACCATATTGGTTTTCGGCATTGGATGAAAACTTTGAATAGCTGCATTCAATTACTCTTTCGCAATCAAAATTTTCTTGGTGATGCTTTTATTTCCATCGTTCATTACTACAAAATACTGCCCGTTATAAAGCGTTTTTGTATCGAAATAAACAATGGTGCTTCCCTGATATAAAGTTGTTTTTGCCACCACACTGCCAAAGGTATTTATGAGGGAAACTTCAATGTTTTGCTTCACCAAATCGCCTGCCTGAATGGCAATTAAATCGCTCGCAGGATTAGGAAATACATTCAATTTTAAATCATCTAAAATACTGTTGCCAACGCCTGAAATAAACGGAACATACTTGGTAACTGTTTCGCTTATTGAAGTAACTTTTGCAGCATTTTTTACACCATAAAAAGTAGTACCCACAACATAAGGATAAGCCGAATTCCAATTTTCATCCACCGTAGCAAAGTAGCAATAAATGCCTGCGGGATAATCGGGCGTAACGCAAAATCTGCCATTGTGTTCATCCAGATAATCTTCGGATACGTTGCTTGCAAATTCATAATCCTCTCTGAAATAACCGAGCGGATAAGTTCCGCTAACCGCAGGACCCGCAATAACAGAACTGCCATCGGCATAAGTAGTGCGGGTAGAAATATTGCGCAAACTGTAACCCGATTTTATGCGAACAATGCCGCCTGTGCCATCGGCATTTTTGTAACCATAAGCACCGTAAATCGGAAAGCCATCGTAGGCAAAACCAATAAGCGGAGAATGAACAGCGCTGTCAATTTTATACAAACCATCGGCATCGTAAAGGTTGCAAACATTAGAAATGACATTCAAATCCAAATCGAAGGCAGAAGGGTTTTGATGATGGTGATAATTGCCCATAGCGGGGTGTCCTTTTGCACAATCAAAGCCCGCTCTTTCTGCAACAATGGCATCGCGGTTCCAAACGCCATCGCCCATGCCACCCGAGGGTCCACCCGCAAGCGCGTTGGTAGAGTTTTTCCACGAAACGCCATCGCGATAATCAAACAAAGCCACTCCGTTTATGAACAAACCGATGTTGCCTAAGTTAGTGGGGGTAGGCGTTCCTGTATTTTTTACAGGGTTCAGTGAAATTTTGAAAATTGCATTTTGACTGGTAGCAACCGAAGGATTATTATCAAGAAACGGTCCTGTAACGTAAGAAGGTATTCCATTGGTGCGCACATACACCCAATCATTTGAATAATACACTGTCTTTACATTTGCTGAATCGTTGTCCTGAACGGGAGTTGAATTTCCCTTTACATAATGTCTGCCTTTAATTCCTGTTGTATTCAGCAACCACGAAGAAATAGCAGGATTGATTTGTGCAACAGCGTTGCAGGCAAAGGCAACAAAAGCGGCAACAATAATTAGTTTTTGCATAAAGAGAATTTTGTTTGAAAATATTTGACGATACTCAATTGCTAATCCTTCGCGCTGTTTAAAAATACTTCTTTCGGAAATTGATGTTTGGGATTGAAAACAAATTCTTTGTCGGAAAGTGTAAGCAGGAAAGCAATCAAATCCGCCTTTTCATTTGTGTTTAGCGCAATGCCATTTTGCAAAGCAGGATGCAGCGTTGCCGATTGTTGAACGCCCGAAGTGTAATGATTTAAAACCTGCCCTAATTTACTAAATCGTCCATCGTGCATGTAAGGATACGAGTATTCAATATTGCGCAACGTAGGTATTTTAAAAAGCAGAGAATCCTGCTTATTACCCGTAATTTTTATTCTTCCAAAATCGTTTAAAGTAGTATCAACAGGCAAGCCATTATTGGCAAAATTGTGTGTGGTAAAAAGCGGCTCGGCATGGCAAACGGCACAATTATTTTTGAATAGATTATAACCCGATAGCTCTTGTGTTGTAAACTGCTCTTTGTGTTGCATTACGCGGTCGTATTTTGCATTGGCGCTTACCAGCGTAAGCATAAACTGGGCAATAGCCTTCAAGGTTTTTTCTCCTGTTATTTCGTTAGTACCAAATGCTTTTTCAAAAAGAACTCTGTAATGCTTAGAGCGATTTAATTTCATTACAACTTCTTGTATAGAACTGCCCATTTCATCTTGGTGAGCAATAGGTGCAAGCGCTTGCATATCCAAATGATTTATGGCGCCATCCCACATAAATTTATCCTGCCATGCAAGGTTCATCAATGCAGGTGAATTGCGTGTGCCAATGCGGTCTTCAATGCCATGGCTAAGGTTGTGGTCAATATGTGTAAATGCAGAAAAAGGCGAATGGCAGCTTGCACAGGAAATGCTGCTGTCGCGCGAAAGAATCGGGTCGTAGAATAACATCCTTCCCAACAAATTTTTTTCTCCTGTCAGTGGATTTTTTGTGAAATCATAAACAGGTTCAGGAAAATGCCTTGGCGTTTTAAAATTCACAGTAACACCAATTGCGCTGATACATAATATTGCTGAAATGAAAAGTATGTAACGCCTTATCATTCCTTCAAAATATAAAAATACTGCGCTAAGTCTTTAGCCAGCGAAACAGCTTTTTCGCTTGGCGACATGATGTGATTCAGTTGAGATAAATCAATGTTGCTGAACCACTTTTCTATATCCAAACCGATAGATAAGAATGGAGATTTTTGCACATCAAGCCAAACGTTTTGTAAAGCATTATTTGCTCCGCTGTAGCCGCCCAAATGAAATTGAAATTGATGATTGCGTGTCGGGCAAATCGGGCTTGTACCTTCAAGCATAAAATTAATGTAGCCGCTTTGCCATGTCCAGTACATACCTTTTGTTGGGTCTAAGTCGCCACCCAACGCGCCCGACACATTGGTAACGCTGTCTATACCAATATTAAAACAGAGTTGATTGAAAGTAGCACTGCGCGGAATGTCTAAATGTAACTTTAATGTTTGTGTGTCAGAAATATCAATTAAGTGAAAGCTGTTGGGTTCGGTAAAAACTTGCTTTTGATTGTTGAATAGCCTAATGTTTGATATGTAGAATCGCAGTCTTTCAAATCGCAGTTTTTCGCCCGATTGTAGCGTGTATTCCTTTTCAAATATCAATTCCTGTTTTTCAAATGTAGGTTTGAAAACAATACTTTGCTGTGCGTTTACAAAGCCGCAACAAGCAGAAAATAGAAATAAAAATATAAGGTTTCTGCTCATCGTTTGCCCTTATGTGCAGGACGGGCAAAAACTCCCGCAATCTCTTTTATCAATTCATCAAACTTAGTTTTTTGCGAAGCATTGCATAGTCCGCCAATGTCTTCAAAGTGTTTGTAATGAATATGTTCAATCTCCACTTGCAGCTTACCGATTTCTGTTGCAACAGAATCATTAAAACCATTCTTGCCTGCATCAGTAATGCCTGCATACAATTTGTTTTTCAACTCAATAATTGCTGCTTCTTTAGTATTGATTTGGCTGCGATGCCATTGAATGAGTTCATCATATTTTGCCACCTGCTCTTCATCAAAATTTAATCGCTCAATTATAATTGATCTTGGTTTTAAATGCGGAGGCATTGGCGGTTTTTTAAATACCAAAACGCCAATCAATAGAATGTTTGAAACCAGTAAACCGATGGCAATGATGCTGATGAATTTTAGTTTGCTCATGGGTATAAACTATTTTGAGGCATTACACCAAAGGCTTTTGCCATGTTGCTTTCAGATTTGTGATTTGTGATTTGTTCGGAAATTACAAATACATTAATGATTAACAGCAACGAGAAAGAAATACTCAACGACCATGCTATTGGCGGAGAAATTTTATCCGCTACACTTCTGCTTATTTCAGCCATTACCTTCGTAAACAAAAACGGTGGAGCATCCACTTGTTGAATGTTGCTTAACGGTGAAAATATATCCTGTTGGTCTTTCATTTTGTTATTGGTTTGACGATGCGTAATTCAATTTCCTTCGTTGGGTAACAGTTTTTTCTGAAGATTAACCTTTGCGCGTTGAATCAGCGATTCCACAGCTTTTAAATTCAGTTCCATTATTTCCGCAATTTCTTTCTGGCTTTTGTGTTCAATCTTACTTAGGATTATTGCGGTTTTTTGATTCTCGGGTAATTCATTGATACAATCAAAAATTCTTCTTGTCGCTTCACTTTGTTCCATTAAAATTCCAGGGTGGTTAAAGTCGTGTTGCTCATATTTAACCTCATTACTATCTTCAAAAAACAATGCGCTGATAAACGCAAAACGCTTCTTTCTTTTTTTTGCTTTAATAAAATCTAATGACTTGTTGATGGCGATACGATAGATGAAAGTTGAAATGTTTGCTTCACCCCTAAAGCTGTCAAGCGATTGATGAATAGATACAAAAACATCCTGCGCAATCTCTTCTGCATCCTCTGTATTTTGCACATACTGCAACGCAAGGTTGAACACCATTTTGCTGTAAGTATTGTAATGTTCCTGAAAGTTCAATGGATGCGAAAAGTCTTAATGTCCTGTTTGTGAAGATGAAAAATTAAAACTTCAAAACAGTTACGAATCTCTGTAATCCTTTCCAGTTAAGTTGATAAACAAACCTTCCAAACCTGTTTGTTTGTTTTCTTCAAGCAGCGTTTTTATATCATTCATCACGATGATTTTCCCTTGGTCAATCAAAGCAATTTTGGTGCAAAGTTTTTCAGCTTCGTTTAATAAATGCGAAGTATAAATCAATGTAGTGCCTGCTTCATTCAATTCTTTTAAATATTGAATAATAGCGTGGCGCGATTGCACATCTACGCCTGTTGTCGGTTCATCTAAAAACAAAATCTTTGGTTGATGAATAACGCCAATAGCAATGTTGAGGCGGTTCTTCATGCCACCCGAAAATTTTGAAGCTACTTTATCGCGCACATTGTTTAGTCCGAGCACTTCCAACAGTTCGTTTGTTCTTTGCTTAATTTCTTTAGCATTCAAACCTGCCCATGCGCCAAAAAATTCAAGATTTTCAACAGGTGATAATTCCTGATAAAAAGAATGGAATTGCGGCACAAAACCGAACTGTTTCTTTATGATTTTTACATGCGCCTGAAATTCTTTTCCGAAGAATTTTACGTTGCCTGATTTGGGTTGTAACACACCCGTCATCAAATTCATCAGGGTTGTTTTGCCTGCACCGTTGGGACCCAGCAAGCCGAAGCGTTCGCTTTCATTTATCGCTAAATTGAAATCATTGAACACAACGCCCAAGCTGTCGCCATAGCTGAAGTTCAGGTTAGAAATTTCTATTGCTTTATTGCTCATTGCTTCCACTTAATATTGTAAAGCGTTTTAAAAGATGCCCGTTCCTTTGCCGCAATTTCCAGCAGCATATCGCCCATGTCATTAAAATCTTTTTGCGTGGTGATTCTGCCTTTGTAAATGCCCGAAGCCTGCACTGCCGCAGCGCGCCACAAATCGCCAATGGCAGTGAATTGCTTTGAAACTTCCATCAGCGTATCATTCGGAATAAAGTTATACGCCTGTTGCAGAAATGCCGCATAAACAAATCTGAATCCGCCACCGCCCGTTCCGATTTCTTCCTGCATACGCACCAACTGCGCAAGATACAAGCCGCCCCTGCGCTCGCCAACGCTTTCACGCCACGCTTTAATTCTTCTGCCCGTAAACCTGATTCCCGCCACGCCCAAAATCGGCACGGGCGTTTCCGCCATAAACCACGAAGCGTGCTTGATGCCTTTGATAATCGCTTTTTTAATTTGCGTTTCAGAAATATTTGCAGCCGCTTTCGGAAAATAAATTTGCCCGTTCGGAGCTAATGCGCCTTTTGCAAAACGCACCCGTTCCAAATCGTGCGCGTTAAGCGTGGTAACGGTTTCCATCACAGGGTCGCTCACTAAATAATTGTCGCCTTCCTTTCCATAAACAACAAGATTATGCGCATTGAAATGAAAGCGAAATTCCTTTGGAAAATAGGTGAGATAATAAACGCCAACCTGGCAACCCGCAGGCTGACCCGATTGCAAACAATCATCTAAATATTTTTGCGCATCAGCTTTTGAACTGAATTTTTTGCGGATAACGGGAACGCCTAAAGCATTACAGGTTCTGCCAAAAATCTGCCCTGGCATGGTGCGGAAAGAAATAGCAGGTCCGCCATTGATTTTCATAAACGGAATGTGGATGTAAAAAATTCCCGCGCCAATGCCAAACGCAAGCGGCTCGGTCATCTGGTGTATCCCTGCATGACGTAAAAGATTGGTGGTTACTCCGTTTTCGCAGTGTGCCGCCTGTATGTGCTTAAAATTTAATTCCATCAACGTTCATGGTTTTGAGGTTGTTTATGCTTACATCAAAAATGTCGGCATATTTCTGTAATTTTTTTTCCGAAAGCGTATTGAAAACTGAAGGCTTTAAGTGCCGTTTCACCGTCCATTGCCAGAAGCCCGTGTATGCCGCTACTATCGGCAAATCCATCATGTTCAATTCCATGAAAAACAATATGGGGCTTGTTTCGCCTTTATTCACTTTTTCGCGGGCTTCGGCAACACGCGCCTGCACATCTTCCCAAGTGATGCCCAGTGCATCAGCTTTCACCTGCCACCCGCGACTAAGCGCAGCTTCATATTTTCCCGATTCATCCACCGCATACACCACTTCTTTGGTGAACTTATCCAGCGGATTCGGGTCTTGCGGAATTTCTTCTTTTTTCACGGAAGCAAAGTAAAGGTTTATCGGAATATGCTGTGAAAACAACAATAGCAAAATATTTTTGGAGATTCTTTGTTTATTTATCCGGTGAGAGCAAAGACATAACTGAATGTTTTTCTTTCAATAGCAGTACGCTTGCATTTAAAGTGATAGAATTTTTTTGAGGAAAATCTACTTTCGGCTTTTCAGATATTCCGAAGCCGTCATTACAGGCAAGGCTGAATTTTTAAAGTCTTTGCCATTTCGTGTAATGATGACGTGGCATCGCGCTTCGAGTGCAGAATAATATTGAAGCGCATCTTCAAAGTCGGAAAACGAAGAAACTAAACTGCGGTCAACAATAGCTTCGTTTATGATGCAGACCTCACAAAGCATTTTGAACTTTCTCAGTTTTTCTATAACAGCCGTTACTCCTGAAAATTTTTTCAGTAAATAATAAATGGTAGCAAACGAAATTGGCGAAACAATAAGTTTCACTTTTTTTCTGTCGGCAAGCGTTATGATTGTCGCAATCGGTTCATAAAATGGTTCCCGCTCATCTAAAAAATCCAACATCACATTGGTGTCAATATACAATCGCTGCATTATCTATACTTCTTTTCCAAGTACTCGTAATAATCTTTTTTGTAGTCGTAATCTGCAGGAATTTTTTTCTTCGGAGTTCCTGCCGTAATGCTCTTTACAAATGGTGAAATTTCAATTTCCTCATCTTCCTTTTTTGAGCGGGAAGTGAGCACCTGCAAATAATTTTCAATCAGGCGCGACAAACTTACTTTTTGGCGCGAAGCATAGCGTTTAGCGCGTGTAATAACTTTTTCGTCTAATTTCAATGTGAGTTTGGCATCCATAAGCAATTGCTTTTTGTACGTACAAATATCAATAAACTATCCGTACAAATCAAAAACATTTCTCGCTACTTGCAACTCGTTACTCTCTCAACAAACCGTCAGCAGCGAATAAACATAAGAGAAGCGCGAGCTTTCGGGAACCATCAGCAACAGTTTCTGACCTTTTTGAAGCTGACCGCTATTAAACAATTCATCAATCATCAGGAAGATAGAACCTGCGCCAACATTGCCAACTTTAGAGAGGTTTGTAAACCATTTTTCCTGCGGAATACCCATGTTGTTTTCTTCGAGCTTATCGGCAATTTTTTTTCTGAAAAATTCGCTTGAAAGATGCGGAAGAAAATAGTCAATACTGTTGATGTCCAAGCCCGTTTTATCAACCACTTCGCGCAGCTTCACCATACCCAATTCAACAATATGCTTGTCTAAAAGTTTCACATCCTGCTTCATTGCCATGATGGAATTGTGCATGATTTCTTCGGCTGTAAATTCCGCAAAACCTTTGAGGTTGCCGTCTGCTGTTTTTTCGCTGCCTTGGTACATGCAGGTTTCCACAAGATGCGCATACGAGCCGCTTTCAATCCATTCTATTTTCAGGCTCAACCCGTTTTCATTTTTCTTATCCGAAACCAAAAACGCGCCCGCGCCATCCGAAAGCATCCAACGCAAAAAGTCCTTTTCAAAAGCGATATATGGATTGTGCTCCAATTCGGCATGATACTTTGCTTCATCCTCAAACGTGCTTGCGCAAAGCGATTTGGAAGTGCGCTCCGAGCCTGTGGCAACTGCTTTTTGCACTTCACCCGTTTTGATTGCCATGAAAGCATATTTCAAGCCAAGCATCCCCGAACAGCAGTTGCCCGAAGGAGTAATCACATCAATCGCGCCCGCTTCGGGCAACCAACCGTGAACCATCACGCCATGCGAAGGCATCATTTGGTCGGGCGAAGAAGTGCCGCAGGTAAGCAACTGTATTGATTTTATGGCTTCGGGATTTTCTTTAAACAACTCTTTTACTGCGAGTGCGGTAAGCTCTGCATTACTGTGTGTGCTGATGCCGCCTTTCTGCAATGCATAATAGCGTTGCTTAATGCCGTTGTTACGCAGCACAATATTTTTTGAGCGAGATGACTTGCCGTTTATCATACCCAAGTAGCTTTCCATTTCTTCGTTGGAAATGGGGTCGTTGGGTAGGTAACGTGCAGTTTTATTTATGTAAACTTCCCTGAATGACATATTGTGTTTTGTGTCTATCCGTCAATTTCATTACAGAAACCGACATTCTTCAAATCAAATTAAGCCCGCAAAACTATTTTAAATGAGGGAACTTGCAACCGATAGTAAGAATGTGAATAAATTGGGAAGTCCAAACAGTCAAACTTTGGACTAAACTGCCTTAAAGTCCTAACAAAAAGCCGATGGTATCTTTTCCATCGGCATAATCTGAAAGCGAAGGCTGTTGCGCTTTGCCGAAAGGAATGTAACCTTCACCACCGCCCACCACACATTGAATATGTTCTTTCAGAGATTCAATTTTTGTTTTTACCTCACTGCCTGTATGATAAACTTCATAGAACAATGTACCAATTGAGGAGTAAAGAGATTCACTTTCCTGAATCATTAAAAACTCATTGGCTAAATGAGGAGTTTTGTTCATTAAAAGCAGTGTGCGATGGTAGTCGTAGTTGTTCATAAACTGGCTGTTGTGGTGCAGCCACTCATAACTTTTAAAAGCAGGAAACAAGTTCTCAAATGAATATTTTTCCGGCACAAAAAGTTTGGCAACGTTTCTGCAACCCAAGCCGAAATACATAAACACATCATCGGCTAAAGCGGCTAATTGTTCCTGTGTTTCATTACCCGAAAGAACAGCAACTGAAACCCTGTTGCTGCGCAAAATGTTTGGATACTTACTAAAATAATATTCAAAATATCTGTTGGAAGAACTGCTGCCCGTGGCAATCACTGCATCAAAGTCTGTAAGCCGTTCAACGAAAGAAAATTTCTTTGCGTAGTCTTCATCGCGTTTTAGAATTTCATTGATTACAAAGCGCATCAAAACATTATCGCGTGAAGACAATTTTAACTTAACAGGAACGCCCAAAACATAGCAACACAAAAAGTCATGAAAGCCAACTAACGGCACATTGCCCGCGCAGATAATGCCAACTGTTTGCTGAATAGAAATGTCATCTTCAACGCAATATGGTGCAAGCCATTGTTGCAACTTTTCTTTATTCAAAAACTCCTTGCAAACAGCTTCAATACTCAGCTTTACAAATCGCGGCTCAAACCACGAATTAGCCGAATATGCACGTGCCGAAATTTCATCCACTACTGTTATGTCAGAAAAGTATTCGCCAACTTTTTCAAGAATTTCTATTCGCTTATTTAGGCTCATGTTTGTTTTCAAAACTTCAATCACAGATACAACTCACTTTTTATCAAACCCATTTTTGCCAGACGGTGTTTCAAACTCACCGACAAACACCCCAAACCATAAACAACGCTGCGCTTAAAGTTGATGCTCGATGCTTCTTTAAAATATTTTGTAGGGCAGGTTACTTCACCGATTTCAAAACCTTTGTAAATGATTTGCGAAAGCATCTGATTGTCAAAAACAAAATCATCGGAGTTTGCCATGAAGTTGATTCCCTTCAACACATCTTTTGAAAATGCACGATAGCCTGTGTGGTACTCGCTTAGTTTTTGACTTACTAAAATGTTCTGTGTCAGCGTCAGCATCCTGTTGAAGAAATACTTGTAAAGCGGCATTCCGCCTTTTAATGCGCCATTGCCCAAAATGCGCGAACCAAGCACCACAGGATAAACCTCATTGCCGATAATGCTAATCATGGCAACCAACAGTTTTGGCGTGTATTGATAATCCGGATGCAGCATGATAACAATGTCGGCATTCAACTCCAAAGCCTTGTTGTAGCAGGTCTTTTGATTGCCGCCATAGCCTTTGTTTTTATCGTGCCGAATCACATGATGCACACCTAATTGTTGCGCAACTTCTACGGTGTTGTCTTTGCTGGCATCGTCCACCAACACCACTTCGTCCACAAATTCAAAGGGAATTTCGCTCCACGTTTGCGGAAGTGTTTGCGCTGCGTTGTAGGCGGGCAGCACCACAACAATCTTTTTATTACCGTACATAAGCGAACGCTTTCAATTTTTCTACATTCGCCACAAATCTAAAATAACTCGCTAATTATGAATTTATTGGTGTTGCTCAATCGTATTCCGTACCCGTTGAATGACGGTGGCGCGATTGGCGCGTATAATTTTGTGCGTGGTTATGCAGAGGCGAATTGCAATGTTACCATGCTCGCCATGAACACTACCAAACATTTTGTGGACGAAAAAACGGTGCAGGAAATTTTCGGGAAGTATGGCGAGGTGCATACCGTGAATATTGACAATAAAATAAAGCCGTTGAACGCTTTGCTGAATTTATTCGGAAACAAATCTTACGTGATTGAACGTTTTATTTCGGAAGAATTTGAGAGGCGGCTGATTGAAATTTTATCGCAGAAAAAATTTGATGTGGTTCACGTGGACGGGCTTCCGCCATCGGCATATATTGATGTGGTTCGTAAATATTCAAACGCGAAAATTTCCATGCGGGCGCATAATGTGGAACACGTGATTTGGGAACGCATTGCTTCGGAAGAAAAAAATATTTTCAAGAAGATTTATCTCTCCATTCAGGCGAAGCGATTGAAAAAATATGAAATCAACGCGCTTGCAAAATGCGATGTGGCGCTTGCCATCAGCCGCGAAGACGAGGACACGATAAAAGCAGTTTCGCCTTCTGTGAAAACGATTATCGTTCCTGCGGGAATGGACATTGATGAAACGCTGAACAGCGATTATTCCGGCAACGATTTGTTTTTCATCGGCTCGTTTGACTGGCTGCCGAATTTGCAGGGCATTGATTGGTTTTTTGAAAACGCATGGAACGATGTGAAGCAAAAATTTTCTTCTCTGAAATTTTTTATTGCGGGAAAAAAAATGCCCGAGCATATCTTTAAACTGAAAAGCGAAAACGTAATTCCTTTGGGCGAAGTTCCCGATGCAAAAAAGTTTATTCTGGAACACGGAATTATGCTTGTGCCTTTGGTTTCTGGAAGCGGCATACGAATAAAAATTGTGGAAGCAATGGCGTTGGGAAAACCTGTTGTCGCCACTTCAATTGCGGCTGAGGGCTTGGGTTTGACGAACGAAAAAAATATTTTGATTGCGAACAACGCACCTGAATTTGTAACGCAAATCGGGAAAATTTTAAATGATATTTCGCTTCGTAAAATGATTGGAGAAAATGCGCATACATTCGCGCTCGAAAATTTTCAGAATAAAAGGATTTTTCAAAAACTGACTGCTTATTACCGGCAGATAATATGATTGCAGAAATTATTTTTTGGTTAAGTGTGTTGGCTGTGGCACATTCATATATGTTCTATCCTTTGCTGCTGAAAATTTTTTCTATCGGCAAAAAAGAGAACAGTGAAACGTATTCGCTGCAAGATGAAAACCTGCCGAATGTGTTCGTGATTTTTTCCGCTTTCAATGAAGAAAAAGTGATTGCCGAAAAATTGGAAAGCATTTTCAATACCTCTTATCCTTTGGAGAAATTGCAAGTGTATGTCGGCTCTGATAATTCAACTGACAACACAAACAAAATCATTGAAAGTTTTGCGGTGCAACATGCGCAACTGAAATTTTTTCCTTTCACAAACCGAAACGGTAAATCGAATATTCTGAACAAACTCGTAGCGGAAATTGAACCCGAAATTGCCGGCAAAAAAAATACTGTTTTCATTTTTACCGATGCCAATGTGATTTTTACGCACGATACTTTTTATGAATCAGCGAAGCATTTCAAAAATGAAAACATCGGGCAAGTAGGCGCAAACATTCTCAATCGCGGACAGAAAAAAGAAGGAATTGCCATACAGGAAAGCGCGTACATCCAACGCGAAAACGGCATCAAATATTTTGAAGGTTTGAATTGGGGAAGTATGATTGGCGCGTTTGGCGCGTGCCATGCGATGCGCGCGGATATGTGGACGAAAATTCCCGCAAATTACCTGATGGAAGATTTTTATTTGAGTATGAATGTGCTTTCAAAAAACAAAAAAGCGATTAAAGAATTGAAAGCCGTTTGCTACGAAGATGTATCAAATGAAATGCGCGAAGAATTTAAGCGCAAAACGCGCATTCAGGCGGGAAATTTTCAAAACCTTGCTGCATATTGGAAACTGCTTTTGCGCTTCGATGCGGTTTCGTTCTGCTTTCTTTCGCACAAAGTTATTCGCTGGCTTACGCCCGTGTTTATTGCGTTGGCATATCTTGCGAATTTGTTGCTGCTTTCGCACGGACAGTTTTACCGTTTTACTTTCGTGATGCAAAACTTGCTGTTGCTTTCGCCTGTTTTCGATTGGCTGCTGAAACGCGCGAATATTCATTTAACGCTTCTTCGCTTTGCATCTTACTTTATTATGATGAACATTGCGTTGGCAAAAGGATTTTGGATGTATGCGAAAGGAATTGAAACAAACGTATGGAGTCCGACAGAAAGAAATATTGAATAAAAAACATGAGTAGAACCAAAATAAAATTAGACACTATTCCCGCAGCAATTGATGACATTAAAAATGGCAAACTCATCATTGTGGTGGACGATGAAGACCGCGAAAACGAAGGCGACTTTGTGGCTGCGGCTCGTGCGGTAACGCCCGAAATTATCAACTTTATGGCTACGCACGGTCGCGGTTTGATTTGTATGCCGATGATTGACCAGCGCTGCGATGAATTAGGCTTAAAGCTGATGGTTGGCGAAAATAATTCGGTGAATGAAACTGCTTTTACCGTGTCGGTGGATTTGATTGGCTATGGCTGCACTACGGGAATTTCGGCACACGACCGCGCCAAAACCGTGCAGGCGCTTATCAATAAAGATACCAAGCCCGAAGAGTTGGCAAAGCCAGGGCATATCTTTCCACTGCGTGCAAAAGAAGGCGGTGTGTTGCGTAGAGCCGGGCACACTGAGGCTACGGTGGACTTGGCGCGACTTGCAGGTTTTGAACCCGCAGGCGTGTTGGTAGAAATTATGAATGCAGACGGCAGCATGGCGCGTCTGCCCGACCTGCTCAAGATTGCCAAAAAGTTCAAGCTCAAAATCATTTCCATTAAAGATTTGATTGAATACCGCATGAAAACCGAGCGGCTGATTGTGCGAGAAGTGGAAGTGGATTTGCCTTCTAAGTTTGGCGATTTTAAATTGCGCGCCTACTCGCAGCATGGCGCGCCAGAGCCGCATCTGGCAATCATCAAAGGCGAGTGGACTGCCGATGAACCTGTATTGGTGCGTGTACATTCTTCCTGCCTCACGGGCGACTTGCTTGGTTCTATGCGCTGCGATTGTGGCGACCAGTTGCAGCAGGCTTTACAGATGATAGAGAAAGAAGGCAAAGGCGTGGTGCTGTACATGCAGCAGGAGGGAAGGGGAATCGGTTTGCTGAACAAACTGAAAGCATACAACTTACAGGAACAGGGCATGGATACTTATCAGGCAAATGTCTCTTTGGGTTTGCCGATGGATGCGCGCGACTATGGCGTGGGTGCGCAAATTCTGAATGATTTGGGCATCTCTAAAATGCGCCTGATGACCAACAACCCTACCAAGCGCGTTGGTTTGATTGGCTACGGTTTAGAGATTGTAGAAAACGTAGCAATAGAAGCAGTATCAAACCCTCACAACAAAAAATACCTCGAAGCAAAACGCGACAAAATGGGGCATGAAATATTGGGCGGCAAAAAGGCGGTGGTTAAGGAGGGGAAGGGGAGTGGGAAGAAGTAGTATCTCTCCTACAAAAGTCGTAGTATTACTTTTATCGTAACAAAATTGATTATGAAACATAAACTATACCTTTTCAAGCTATCAATGTTCTTGCAATTGAGTTGTTTTGCCCAAGGTTATGGCGAATGGGAGAAGATATACAACAACAATGATACATACGTAAGTGTCTCTTTTAGGGAGAATGTAGATGCTTGTAAAGGAGGAAGACCACATAAATTCAGATTTAACATTGAAGGAACACTATCAAATGGAAAAAAGACCGTCTATATCGGAATAAAGTACGTTAACTGTAGTGGAGTAGAAAAAATAGAAATCAAGAGTTTAGATATAGGCTCAGATGGGGGCGCAAGAGGAATAAATGAGAGTATTGACTTTATCCTTACTGGTGATATTAGCAAGCGAAAAGTAATAGCTTCCCAAACACAACAAGAAGTAATAACGCAATTGGGATTGAATGAGGAAAATGAAAATTTTCTTATAGAAATTCATGCCTATCAAAGAACCATTATTGAGAATCAATCTATCATAATATCCCATATTAAAAATATACCCCTTGAAGATGTTGTAAAACAAATGGAGAAGAGTATTGCTACAAATAGAGATTTTGTTAAGGCTAAAGCTAAAAAGAATATTACCACAATAAAATAAGTTTCTTCCCTTCATACTCTCCCAGACTCTGAAGGCAAGGGAAAAATTAAATTTGTTCCATAAAATATAATATCGATGAGTTCATTTGAAAAATGCAGTATAACAATATATATTTTGCAAACGATAATCTTTTTCTTTACTTTTTTTGGGGCTTTTTTCATTGGCATAAAGCAGAATCAAATAAGTAAACAACTTTTAGAAATTAACCAGTTCATATCAATCATGGTGTTGCACATTAACAATGAGCTTAGAATATACAATAAAAGCAAAGGGAATATTTGGTTTTGGGGCTCACAAACCATACAACTTGAAAATTTAAAGAGTATTAGTATTAGTCCTCGGTTGATAAATCCAGAAGCATACTATTATCTGATTTCAAAGGAATGGGAAGATGTAATTAACAAAAAACTATCAGATAGTAATGATACTACATTTAACATGGAATTGTATTTCACAAACGATTTAAAAGAAAAATTTATCGCCAATTTAATGGTATGGGTTCAAAAACATGAAGGAGAATTAAAACTTCATACTCAAGTTCTTTCAATTGCAAAACAGAATTGGGCATAATAAAGAAGATTTTCTTCCTGCATCCTCTCCCAAAAATACTTCCCTACAACTGTCTCGCTTGCGGACGCTGCGTGCCAATAAGCACACTTCTTTTCACTTTCCAAGTCCTCCGAATAGCTCTGCAATCTTTGCGGAGGCTTTCCGTAATTTCCGAATGGCTCCACAATTTTTACTTGCACAATTACTTCTTTGCCACTAAAACATACAATTCATTCACTTTCCCGTTTCGCTCAATGGCTTTAACGGTTAAATGCAAACGATTGGGATTGGCATTTGTAAAATATCTGTTATGTCCCCTTTTAATAAAGCCTACGTGTAAATTTCCTTTAAAGACTTTAATGGCGTTTAATGGGTCAATAGAATTATTACTATCTCTTTCAAAAGATAATACATCTCCTACAGATAAGTCACCCGGTTTAACATTGATGTGGGAAAATCCTGCAATGTCAGTTACAAAGCGAAATCCATTTATATCATAATTAAAATCACCCAAAAATTCAAAGTTGTCTGTAGCTAATTTGCCTTGTGTTAATGCCAGTTCATCAAACCAATCATAATCGGGGTTGGATGCCTCCCAAAATTTCAGGAAGTCTTTGCGCTCTGCTCTTGATTCAGGCATCAACCGTAACCCAAAAATACCTTGCAAGTCCCCTGAATAGATAACTGCACTACCGATGTTTGGAAATTCCGGATAGTAGCTGAATCCCTGGGTTTTTGCTTTTACAACATCTTCGTTAATATAGTTAAATGTAAAACGGTTATTTGGTTGACGGGGAAATGTACCAGTACGCCCCCAGCGGAAAGT
>CAZSEG010000033.1:20814-24572 GCA_964605875.1 uncultured Chitinophagaceae bacterium | reverse complement strand
CGAAGATTTTTCTTTCGTGTCGCGCCTTGCTACTTCCACCGTTCCGTTTTCTACATCGCGCATACCCATTGCCAAACGCACAGGCACACCGCGCAATTCATACTCCGCAAACTTAAATCCCGGACGTTTGGTTTCATCATCATCAAACTTCACGCTGATGCCTTTTGCTTTCAATTCTTTCAACACCGGTTCTATTTTTTCAAATATTTTTTTGATGTCATCCTCACTTTTGAAAATCGGCACAATCACCACTTGCAAAGGCGCAAGTTTCGGAGGCAGAACCAAGCCGTCATCATCGCTGTGCGCCATTATCAGCGCACCAATCAAACGGGTAGAAACACCCCATGAAGTTGCCCAAACAAACTCCTGCTTTCCTTCTTTGTTTAAAAACTGAACATCAAAAGCCTTAGCAAAATTTTGCCCCAAAAAGTGCGAAGTACCTGCCTGCAATGCCTGCCCGTCCTGCATCATAGCTTCAATGCAATAAGTATCTAACGCACCTGCAAATCTTTCGTTGGCGGTCTTTTTACCTTTAATAACGGGCAACGCCATAAACTCTTCGGCAAACTTTGCATACACATTCAACATACGCTCGGTTTCTTCGATAGCTTCCTGTGGTGTGCTGTGGGCGGTGTGTCCTTCCTGCCACAAAAACTCTGCTGTGCGCAGAAACAGGCGTGTGCGCATTTCCCAACGAACAACATTTGCCCATTGGTTAATCAACAAAGGTAAATCGCGGTAGCTTTGAATCCAGTTTTTGTAGGAGTTCCAGATAATGGTTTCGGAAGTTGGGCGCACAATCAATTCTTCTTCGAGCTTGGCATCGGGGTCAACAATCACGCCTTTGCCGTTGGGATCGTTTATCAGGCGATAGTGCGTAACCACCGCACATTCTTTTGCAAAACCTTCGATGTGCGAAGCCTCTTTGCTCAAAAAACTTTTAGGAATAAAAAGCGGAAAATAGGCGTTCACGTGTCCGGTTTCTTTAAACATGGCATCTAATGCAGCCTGCATTTTTTCCCAAATTGCGTAGCCGTAAGGCTTAATCACCATGCAGCCGCGCACTGCGCTGTAATCTGCCAAGCCACCTTTAATTATTAAGTCGTTGTACCATTGCGAATAGTCTTGCTCGCGGGTTGAAATATCTTTTGCCATTATGTTTGTTTGCTGAATTAAAGCGCAATTTTATACTATTCTGAATGCTTTACGGATATGCGGGGGCTAAAATAATTTCCAACAACAGGTTTTAGTTTTATTCCGCGAAGGCACGAAGAACACGAAGGTTTTATTTCCGAGTATTCACGGAGTGAAAAATGTCCGGTACGCAGTATAAATAACGGTCTATTTCTTGTAGTAAACATTCCAGCCGTGATCGGCAGTAGCGGTCGGTTCTGGGTGGGCAAACGTTTCCGCATCTTCTTTTCCCGTACATTCACGCTTGTATATTGTTACGGTGGAGTCGGTAATTTCTTTGAAAAACAAAACAAAATACACTCCGTCTTTGGAGATGCTGCCACCTTTACCCACGCCAATCCATCTTTTTTCGTTTTCGTCTTCTTTGTAGCTATCCTTGAGCATCATATAGTTAGTATTAAAAACATCTCCCGTCATGCTGTATCCGATAGAGTCGGTATGAAAAAAGAGGTTGGATGCCTGTTGCCCCAAGCCGGGTATTTCAAAATTCCACACATATTGCCCACTTAGCGGGAAGCCTTTTTTAGGATCATCCGTTATGTTTTCCTTTTTGCAGGCAACCAAAAACATTGCGGCAAGCAACGCGCCTGTGATTATTCTTTTCATCTGTGTATAATTTGATTTTTTCATTACATTCTTGTTTTTCGTAATAAAGTGCAAGATTAGAAGTAATTTTTTATTATTTGGAATAATTCTAAATAGATTTTGCAAAAAAAATTACAATGGGCGATATACAATTTGGTATTACACATCATGCTTGCGCAACAGCTTCAACAACACATCCAAATCTTTTGGAAGCGGAGCAGTTACCAATATTTTTTTGTTGGTAGCCGGATGAATAAGCCCGATTGAAGAAGCGTGTAATGTCAATCGGGCAATAGTTGGTCGCTCGGAGGCTTCGGTAGCTTTATATTTTGAAATGAATTTGGATATAAAAAACTCGCTGCTGCCGCCATACAATTCGTCCACCAGTAATGGATTGCCGATGGTAGCCGCATGGACGCGGATTTGGTGCATTCTGCCTGTGTGGATTACAAACTTTACCAAAGCAGCATGTTTAAATTGCTCCAACAATTCGTAATCAGTAATTGCCTCCTTGCCGCGCGAATGTACTTTCATGGTGCCGGGCTTGGCGAGGTTTTCTGCCAATGCAAAATCAACAGTTCCCTTTTCGGGCTTCACTTTCCCTTTCACCACAGCAAGGTATTCCTTTTCAATTTTGCGCGATTCAAACATCATACTCAGACTGCGGTGTGTGTCTTCATCTTTTGCAAAACACACAATGCCGCTGGTGGGTTTATCAATGCGATGCACCACAAAAATTTTACCGAACCGGGCTTCTAATTTTCCAACCAAAGAATTTTCGCGCGCGCCATTTCTTTCAGGAATCACCACATCACCGCTCGCTTTGTTCACAATCAGCAGATGCTTGTCTTCAAACAATATTTGTAAAGGAAAATGTTTTTTCAATGTTGAATTTAAGGGCGCAAAACAATGAACTTTTTAATGAAGTTGCTTAAACTTCCGAGAATAACTTTTAACCACATAGAAACATAGTTTGTTCCGCCTTTGGTGGACTACTAAACTTCTAAGTAAACATAGTTTTGCAGGCAAAATCGCATAACCAATTCATATCTATTCTATATTACTATGTGGTTAAATATGTTGTTTTAAAAGTTCAAACAACTTGACATCTTACAATTTATCTCTCAACATTTCGGCAAAGAAATTCCCGGCAAACTTATTTGCTCGGTTGGCTTCGGGCAATATGCGCCAAAAAGCATTGAACACATGAAAATGTTTCGGGTAAACCTGAAGCGTAACTTCCACGCCATCCGCAATTGCTTTCTCGGCAAGGCGCACGGAATCATCCAGCAACATTTCTTCTTCACCAACCTGAATCAGTAGGGGAGGGAAATTTTTCAGCGAATGAAAAATGGCAGAGCAGTAAGGTGAGTCGGCAGGCGCATCACCTAAGTAGGCTTTAATCCATACCTCAAATGCTTCATACACGAGCATCGGGTCAATATCTTTTTTTGCAACGAGCGAAGCGCCACTTGCGGTAAGGTCTGTCCACGGAGAAAAAGTTACGGCACAGGCAGGCAATGGTTGATTGTTGTCGCGCAGCCATGCCAATGCGCCAAGCGTAACTCCGCCACCTGCCGAATCACCGGCAAAGGCAATATCTTTTGGCGCAAAGCCTTTTTCCAAAAGCCGGTTGTAGGCAAATACAGCATCCTCAATTGGTGCAGGATATTTGTTTTCGGGCGAAAGGCGATACTCAATTACCAATGCACTTGCCTTAGAATATTTTGCTAACTGCGACACAAATGCGCGGTGAGTAACAATAGAGCCTGTGGCATAGCCGCCTCCATGAAAATAGAGTATCACTTTTTTCTCATTACACTCGCGATACTTTATCCATTCGGCTTTCATGCTGCCTATGGTTGTTTCGGTGTAAGTGAAATGCGGCAAAGGTTTATTGAACGGACGAACCATTTTATTAAAACCGATACGCGCACCACGCAGGTTGTTGTAATCTGCCTTGCGCAACGTGAAGCGCA
>CAZSEG010000033.1:17425-20804 GCA_964605875.1 uncultured Chitinophagaceae bacterium | reverse complement strand
TTCACGTTGCGCAAAAACTTTTTGATAAAATATAATCTGATGCCGGGCATAAACGGACGTAGGTTTTAAAATAATAATCAATGCTGAATAATAAATCCCTGAAACAAAACAACTGCGCCTTCCTGAATACTCAGGTGTTCCACTTTTGCCGATTCGGGTCCCTGATTGCAGAAGGGAATAAAAAGTTTGAAGGCTTCATCCGTGCCTTCGGCTTCGATGTAAACGCTTCCATCGGCTTCATTGCGCACAAAGCCTTTTACATCTAATTCCTGCGCCTTCATCTGCGTGAATTTGCGAAACCAAACTCCTTGAACTTTTCCTGAAACCCTGATGTTATAATGTCTTATCATTTAGGAAAGGCTTTTCAGGTAATTGTAAATGTCTTTCCAATTGCGCGATTCAACTGCAACATATTGCTTTAAAGAATCTAAGGTTTCTCCGCCAATTTCAGTTGCTCCAAGATTTCTTCCGTCATTCAACCAAAAGCATTTACAGCCCAAATTTTTAGCCAACAAAACATCCGTGATTCTATCGCCAATTACAAAAGAGTTTTTCAAATCGTATTCGCTGCTGAAATACTTGGTGAGCATTCCTGTGTTGGGTTTGCGCGTTGGCAATCCCTCGTGCGGAAAACTTTTGTCAATGTGTGTTGCCGCAAACTTTATGCCTTCGCCTGCAAAAGTATTTTCAATGAAATTATGCACATGCCAAAAAGTATTTTCGGGAAAATAATCGGGCAAGCCCAAACCATCCTGATTGGTAACAATTACTAATTCATAATCTAATTCGCGGGCAATTTTTCCTAACCAATAGAATATTTCTGGATAGAAAACCAACTTTTCAAAAGCGTCAATCTTGTAGTCGTCTGTTTCTAAGATAAGCGTACCGTCACGGTCAATAAAGAGGACTTTTTTCATCTGTATATAATTTGTTTTTTAAAGGTCAGATGGAATGCCTATGATAATGTATTCATATTCTGTTGGTAATTTTGAATCATAGGCATTTCATGTGTAAAATATTATTGAATTTTTATTAAAAATAATTCAGGCAGCTTTATTAAAAATATAGTAATTGTTTAATCATTAAATTGAATTAAGGTACAAGGATAATGGATGAAAAACAGATTCATCAAAAACGTAACAAACATTAAAAGAACAACTAACAATCGGGAATTTGCAGTTATAGGATTATCTATGCACACTTAAAATGAGGGGAAGCAATGGATAGCAGAAGACAACAAAAAATTGGCGGCTTGATAAGAGAAGAGTTTTCGGCTCTTTTGAACCGCGACTATAAAGGATATTTCGGCAAGGGTTTAATATCTGTAACCAATGTGCGCGTTACAAGCGATTTATCTATTGCGCGTTTTTACCTGAGTATGTTGAATGTAGATGACAAAGAGGAAGTGTTAGAAAAATTTCGCCATCAGACAAATGAGTTGCGCGGCAAGCTGGGCGAAAAATTGCGCCATCAGTTGCGAAAAATTCCTGACATTGAATTTTATATTGATGATACGCTTGATTACGTTTTTAAAATGGAAGAAATTTTCAAAGAATTAAAAACCGACAAAGACGAAACCAAACCTTGATTTCAAAATCAAAAATGAAGCATTTACTTTTTCTATTTGCCATAGCATCACTTGCACTTTCATCTTGCAGAGGTTGCAACAAACCAACAGAATCTGAACAAGCAAAAACGGTTGAAACCGCTACGGAAATTGTATTTGATTTACCTGAATTTAATAGCGATTCGGCTTTTGAATACATTAAAAAACAGGTTGAGTTTGGTCCGCGTGTGCCAAATACTTCTTCCCACGATTTATGTGCAGCATGGATTATCGGCCAGGTAAAAAATAATTCAGACACCTACTTTGTTCAAAAATTTGATGCGCTCGCTTATGATGGCAAAACGCTCAAATCAACAAACATTATTGCTTCGTTAAACTCAACTGCTGCCCGCAGAATTTTGTTGGTGGCGCATTGGGATACCCGCCCCGTTGCCGATCAGGATAAAGAGCGAAAAGAGGAGCCGATTCCAGGAGCAAATGATGGAGGAAGCGGTGTCGGAGTTTTGTTGGAAGTGTTGCGCGCTGCCAAGCAAATCCCTTTAGATAACATTGGCATTGATTTTCTTTTTGTAGATAGCGAAGATTACGGGCAACCAAGCGACAGCAAGTATCCATATATGCCCGATTCTTATTGTTTGGGTTCGCAGCATTGGGGCAAATCGCCACACGTTCCCGATTACAAAGCCGATTTCGGAATATTGTTGGATATGGTTGGTGGCACTAACGCAATCTTCACCCGCGAAGGTACATCGCGCGGCTACGCAGGTTGGGTGTTGGACAGGGTTTGGTCTAATGCCGCAAAAATCGGCTATGGAAATTATTTCAGCAATGTGCCCACCGACCCGATTACGGACGACCACAAATACATCAATGAGTTACGCAAAATTCCAACCGTTGATATTATTCAATATGATGTTTCAACACCAACCGGTTTTGCAAGCTACTGGCACACGCACAAAGATGATTTGGATGCGGTGGATAAGAACACATTAAAGGCTGTCGGGCATACCGTGCTTTACACCATTTACCAGTATAATACCGAAATGAAGCCACTTTAGTTTTAGTTCACTAACATTACTTTGATGCCAAAAGCAGTTTCAATATTTATTCTTTCATTTTTCTTTTCGGTGAGTTCATTGAATGCGCAGTCCTTGCTTCCTTCGGATATTGATTCGGTTGAATTTTTCTCTTACTTCAAACAAAAAGGAATTGAAATTGCCGAAGCCTCAGTCGTTCCTTTGTATGTAGAAGTTTATCGCTGGCTCGATACAAAATACCGCTACGGTTCGCAAACAGAAAGCGCAACAGATTGCAGCGGCTTTGCAGGAATGTTGTACAAAAGAGTTTTTGGGAAAGAACTGCCGCGCTCATCGCGGGGAATTTTTCCAACCTGTGATGCCGTGCATGAAAAAGAAGAATTAAAGGAAGGTGATTTACTCTTTTTCAAAATTAAAAAAGGCATTATTTCACACGTTGCCGTTTTTCTGCAAAACGGAAAATTTGCCCATGCCGCAGTGCATGGCGGTGTGCGCATTGACAGCTTGGATGCGCCTTACTACAAAAGAACTTTCTTCAAAGGCGGCAGGCTAAAACTTTTTTCGGAGGAAGGGGAGTAGTTTGTTGGGCAAAAAAACTTTTTCAATAACAGATTAAAGATTCCCTTTAATTTCTTCCAAATACTTGTCAATATCACCTGCGCCAACGGTAAGTAATACTTCAATATCTGCCTTATTTTTCAGGAAGGAAACAAGTTCTGTTTTGGCGATTAAATGCTTGTGCTTGCAGGTAAGTTTATCAAATATTAAATCCGAA
>CAZSEG010000033.1:0-17415 GCA_964605875.1 uncultured Chitinophagaceae bacterium | reverse complement strand
CGAAGTTACACCTTCCACCGGCTGCTCCCGCGCGGGATAAATTTCCAGCAAAACTACTTCATCGGCAATGCTCAGGCTTTTCGCAAAACCTTCCGCCAAATCTTTTGTGCGCGAAAACAAATGCGGCTGAAAAACAGCCGTAATTTTCCTGTCGGAATAAAGTTCCTTCACACTCGAAAGCAGCATTCTGATTTCTTCGGGATGATGCGCGTAATCATCAATAAAAATATGCTCTTCGTTTTCGAGCAACTTTTCAAACCTGCGCTTGATGCCTTTAAAAGTTCCGATGCCTGCGCGTATTTCATCAGCCTTCAAACCCAACTCCAAACACACCACAAAAGCAGCAATTACATTCTCAATATTATGCAAGCCGCCAAGATTTAATCGAAACGATTTGTACTCCTTGCCAAAGTAATTGATGTGAAAAAGATAACCGCCTTCAACCACCCAATATTTACTGCAAAAAACATCCGCACTTGTATCATCAAAAGCATAAAAAGCCTTGTCCAACTGCGGCAATTTATCGTTAATACTTTGCTTGTTTTTGATTGCCAAAAAACCTGCTTCATCAATCTTTTCCGTAAACTGAATAAAGGCTTCATCTATTGCCTCTTTGCTGCCGTAAATGTCTAAATGGTCAGTATCCACAGCAGTTACCACCGCAACATTTGGATGCAGCCGATGGAAAGAACGGTCAAATTCATCCGCCTCTATTATTACCACTTTATCCTTCACCGCAGGCGCAAAATGCTCACCAGTCTGATTCAAATAATTTGAATCATAATTGCTGCAAATGCCGCCAAGAAAAGCCTCAACGCTATAGCCTGCATGATATAATATGTGCGCAATCATAGAACTCACAGTTGTTTTGCCATGCGAGCCTGCAACGGCAACCGTGTAATGTTCTGCGGAAATCAATCCCAACACTTCGCTGCGTTTCAGCAAGCGGTAATTACCGGTTTTGTAAAAGTTGAAACCTTTGTGGTCTTGCGGAATGGCTGGCGTGTAAACAACCAAATCAACGTCCTTTGGCACAAGCGCAACATCATCTTCAAACACAATGGCAATGCCTTCTTTTGAAAGTTTACCGGTAAGCGCAGTGGGTGTTTTATCGTAGCCGCTCACTTGCACTCCTCTTGCATTAAAATAACGCGCCAACGCACTCATGCCAATGCCGCCAATGCCGAGAAAGTAAACTGATTTTATCGGAGAAAGTTGATTCATTTGTTGTTAAGATTTATCACGCTGAATATTTGCTCCACAATTCTTTCGGCTGCATTGGTGATGCTCATTTTCTGTATGTGTTCCGAAAGTGATTTACAGGTTGCTTCATTATTCAACAAATCAATTGCCGCAGGAATTAAATTGAATTTTGCCTCGCTGTCTTTAATCAGAATTGCAGCAGATTTATTCACCAACGCAACAGCATTATGCGTTTGGTGGTCTTCGGTAACATTGGGCGAAGGAACCAAAATAACAGGCTTGCCGATAATCTGTAACTCGGCAATGGAAAGCGCACCAGCGCGGGAAACAATTACATCTGCGGCATTATATGCAGCATCCATTCGGTCAATAAATTCCAACACTTTTATGTTGCTGAATTTTTCTCCCGTTGGCTTACAATCATTGTAATAAAATGTTCCGGTTTGCCACAGCAATTGCACACCGCTTTCTGCAATTCTTTCTAAAGTTGCTTCCACGCTTTGGTTCAAAGTGCGCGCACCCAAGCTGCCGCCAATAATCAATATTGTTTTTTTATCGCTGCTTAAACCAAAATGTTTCAGCGCATCTTCCCTGCCGATTTTTGATTCAATGATACTGGCGCGAACAGGATTTCCGGTCAATACAATTTTATCTTTCGGGAAAACCTTATCCATTCCATCATAAGCTACACAGATTTTTTTAGCGCGTTTTGCCAATAATTTATTCGTGATTCCCGCAAAAGAATTTTGCTCCTGAATAACTGTCGGAATGTCCATCAAACCCGCAGCAAACAATAATGGCGCACTTGCATAACCGCCAACACCCACCGCCACATCGGGCTTAAAATCCCGAATAATTTTAATTGCCGAAAGCAATGAACCTGCAATCTTAAAAGGCAAACCAATATTCTTCAAAACAGAACCTCTCTGAAAACCCGCGATGCTCAAACCTTTAATAGCGTAACCTGCCTGCGGCACTTTCTCCATTTCCATTTTGCCGATTGCGCCAACAAACAATATCTGCGCATCGGGCTTTTGCCTTTTAATCTCATTGGCGATAGCAATAGCAGGAAAAATATGCCCGCCTGTGCCGCCTCCCGAAATGATGACTTTAAGTTGTTTCATTGATACACTCTTGAAACTTTTTCAAAGTTTAAAATTTGGAAAAAGTTATTGCGAAATCACGGTGTCAATCTTCCATAAAAACGTGGAAAAGGGATAGATTCACGAACGTGCTGCAAGCCGCAAGTCCATGTTACCAAACGTTCTAAACCAAGCCCGAAACCACTGTGCGGCACATTGCCATATTTACGCAAATCCAGATACCATTCAAAAGCCTCCATCGGCAAATCGTGTTCAACAATTTTTTGTTTCAGCTTTTCAATATCCGTTTCGCGCTCGCCACCGCCCACTACTTCACCGTAACCTTCGGGTGCTAATAAATCCACACCTTTTGCGTAGCCTTTATCGGTTTCGTCTTCTTTCATGTAGAAAGCCTTCACCGCCTGAGGCCAGTTGTAAACCATTATCGGCTGACCAAACATACGTGTTAAAACAGTTTCATCGCTGCCGCCAAAATCGTTGCCGCGCTCAAAGTTTTTTGCGCTGTTCAACCACACAGGTATGTTCTGCGTTTTCTCCATCAAATCCGCAATCTCGTTTTTAAGTGTGTCAATTTTATTGCGGTTGAAGTTTGTTTCGCCTTTGTTCAACGCACCGCTTGCAATCTTAGCTTCACGGTCATCAATCTCTTTTTCCTTGGCGGCAATTTCTGCTTTCAGCGCAGCTAAATCTTCTTCCAAAACTTGGATGGTTGTTTTGCCGTTCACTGTTTTTTCTCCTTTAATAATGTCCACCGCTTCTTCATATTTCATGCGGATAAATGGCTCCAACACTTTCTGTAAATAAGTAGTGTCGCGCTCTAAGGTTTGTAACTCAATTTTACATTTATCCAAAACCTTACCCACCACATAGCGGATGAAATCTTCAATCAAATCCATATCCATTTTCAAATCATAGAAAGCCATTTCGGGTTCTATCATCCAAAATTCGGTAAGGTGTCTGCGCGTTTTGCTTTTCTCTGCGCGAAACGTTGGACCAAAAGTGTAAATCAAACCCTGTGCCATTGCCATAGATTCACCGTAAAGTTGTCCGCTTTGCGAAAGATATGCCGGGTCGCCAAAGTAATCTGTTTCAAAAAGGTTGGTAGTGCCTTCGCAGGCATTGCCCGTAAAAATCGGGGCATCCATTTGCACAAAACCCCTGTTTTGAAAAAACTCATGAATAGCGAAAATAATCGTGTTGCGCACACGCATAATCGCCCACTGGCGTTTAGAGCGCAACCACAAATGGCGATGGTTCAGCAAAAAATCGGGACCGTGTTCTTTTTTACCAATTGGATACTCTTCGGCAACGGCAATCACCGTCAGCGCAGTAGCCTGAATTTCATAACCGCCAAACTGTCTTTCATCTTTCACTACTTTTCCGGTGATGGAAAATGAACTTTCTAATGAAAGTCTTTTGGCTTCTTCAAATGTTTGTTCGCCTACAATATTTATGTCCACCACGCATTGCACAAAGCCCGTGCCATCGCGCAGGGTAAGGAACACCAAGCCTTTGCTGTCGCGCCTGTTAGCGTTCCAGCCTTTCAAAACAACTTCACTGTTTTCAAACTTACTTAACTGATTGATATATGTTTCTTGCATAAGGCGCGAAGATAAGCGGGGAATGGAATTGTTTAAGAACAGCTTTGCGATTATTAGAGATTTAACGTGAACTCGGGAACAACATTTTTGATAACCACATAGAAACATAGTGTTGCGAGTTACGAGTTGCGGGGAATTTGTTTGCGTAAGCAAACACTCTGTGTACTCCTATACTCTGTGTGCAATCAAAAAGACTAAAGTTTATATAGCCAAAACAAGTTTTGGACATAGCTCACCTCTTATATTGTAATCAACTATGTTTCTATGTGGTTTAAATAAAGTATTCGGCTGTTTTTTAAGTTACTTCAGTTCTTCATTAAAAACTTTCTGAAAATACTTGATAAAAACATTCACCACATCAATCATATTGTATGCGCTGCCCGACAGCTTCATCATGCCGGTAACTTGCTTGTCGCTGATGCCGCAGGGCACGATGTGGTCGAAAAAAGAAAGGTCGGTATTTACGTTCAAAGCCAAGCCGTGCATGGTAATGTGCCTGCTGAGTTTTATGCCCACTGCGCCAATTTTTGCGCCATTCACCCACACACCCGGTGCGCTTTCCATTCTGTCGGCAGTTATACCAAAATCTGCAAGCGTTTTAATCATAACATCTTCTAATTTTTCAACGTAAAGCGCAACGCCAATGCCAAGTTTATCTAAATCTAAAATGGGATATGCCACCAATTGCCCGGGTCCGTGAAAAGTAATATCGCCACCGCGATTGATGCGCACAAAATCCGCGCCCACTTCTTCGGGGTCAATCAATAAATTTTCGATGCTGCCGCTTTTGCCTAAAGTATAAACCGGATGATGCTGGCAAAGTATCAGTGTTTGCTGCACTTCCAAGCCTTCATTTTTAGCTGCAACAGCTTTTTCAAAAAGCGATTCCTGATAACGCAGCACGGAGCTGTATGGTGAAACAAGAAAATACTTCAGTGCAATCATTGGTGGTGAAAGTAGAGGGTAATCGAAAAATGTAAAATGTAAAATGTAAACGCGCGGTTGTGGATTGAACAGACAACAAAAATTATTTCACACAGCGTCTGAATCTAAAACCAGTTGCGCTTTAAAAAATACCAAGCCATTGCAGCAGATATGAAAATGGTAAACGTGAAAATGATAACAAACGCAAACGGATTGTGGGCAAGAGGAATCTCCACGTTCATGCCGTAAAAACTTGCAATTAAAGTAGGAACCATCAACACGATGGTTACGGAGGTCAGCCGCTTCATCACACCGTTCAGATTGTTGCTGATGATGCTCGCAAAAGTATCCATTGTGCCGTTCAGGATGTTGCTGTACATCTCGCTCATTTCAAGTGCTTGGGAGTTTTCAATTACAATGTCGCCAAGCCAGTCTAATTTTTCCTGATCTTTAATCCGCAAGAAATTACTGCGCTGTGTTTTCATCATCATCAGTTCATTGCTGCGAATGTTTGTAACGAAATATATCAAACTCTTTTGGATGTTCAGCAAATTGGCAAGGTCTTCATTGCGCGAACTGTTGTAGAGTTCCTTTTCGTAAGCATATCTGCGGTTGTTCAGGTTCTTCAAAAACTCCTGAAACACCGAAACATTCCGCTCAAAAATGTTCAGAATAAAAGCCTCAACATCATTGGGATTAAATGATTTTGGCGGTGTTTCCATAAAATAATCCAACACCGGATTGCGGTGCGGGCTGATAGTAATGATATTATCTGCCGTGCGGATGATACCGATAGGCATGGTAATATAAATCGCTTCGCTGTCGGTAATACCGTTGTTGCGCACCGGAGTTTTCAGTACAATCAAATCCACACCGTCCTCGCTTTCGTAGCGCGAGCGTTCGTCAATGTCTAACGAGTCGGTAATAAAGTCAATGTCAATGGAAAGTTTTTCGGAAAGCTGGTGTGTTTCTTCGCTGTTAAACGGACCGTAAAGGTTAATCCAACATCCGGGTTCGAGCGCGGAAAGTTGTTGCAGGCTGCCATGCTGTTTTTTCAGATAGGTAATCATCTTTGCTCATTTCCAATTGATTCGTGAAACAATAGCGCCTTTTTAAACAACTTCTCAAAAAAGCGCACGAATGTAGATAAATGAAGCGAAAGAAGAAATGCAATTCGCGGCAATCACAAAATCAATCAAAACGGATAGCCGATAGCCAAGTTAAACTGTCCTTTGCGGATAGTCCATTTATTGTTGCCTTCTATGCGCGGGTCGCGGATGGGAACGCCATAATCCAAGCGGATAACAAAGTAATTGAAATCGAGGCGAACACCGGCACCAAAATTTACGCCAAATTGCCGCCAAAATTTATTCAAATCAAACACACCTTCGGGGCGCGATTTATCATCGCGCACCAACCAGATATTTCCGGCATCAATAAAAGTTGCGCCTTTCAGCCATTTGTAAATATCGAAACGCAATTCCATGTTCAGTTCCACTTTCATATCGCCCGTTTGATCAACAAAAAGCGATGATTGATTGGCTCCGGGATTTTCAATATTTATGGTAGAATCTCTGTAACCACCGGGACCAATTTCCCTGATTTGAAAACCGCGCAAACTGTTCAAACCACCAACAAAAAATTGCTTAATGTATGGAAGCTGCGTTGAATTTCCGTAAGGAATACCGATGCCGAAGTAGTTGCGCATGGCAAACGAACTATGCCTGTTGATGCGGAAATAATTTCGCACATCAAACTCAAAACGCATATACTGCGAAACGGGTCTTTTGAAAATATTAAAAGTGCGGTTGGGCGAATAGCCATTGTTTGCCGCCATAAACCCAAGCATCAAAACATTTCCCCTGATAAACGAATACCATTTATCGTATTTGCTTTTCTGATTATTGAAAGTAAAAGTGTAGTTGCCGCCCCAGATAATCTGCTCTTCGTAGCTGCGTTTCAAAGCCGGACGTTTCGCCAGAAAGCTGATGAAAGAATCTTCTTTATTGATGAAATAGAAGTTCAAAAAAGATGGATTGTAGGAATGGCGCACATAACGTTTTTCGCTCCATTCGTAACCGTAGGTTACAGCAATATTGTGTGCGTTATACAACGGATAATTGCTTGGAAAATCGCGCCTGATTTCGTAGGTATATCTTGCATTGATGCGGGTTTTGGGGTTGGTGTTGGCAAAAATTTTGGCTTTAAACGGAACTAATAACCTGTTCAGATAATAAGTTGCATCCACCGTAAAATCCACTGTGTTCAGGTAATCGTTTTTGATTGTCTTTGAGCGGTTCTTGCTGAAATTCAACTGGAAGTTTATACCTCCGTCTATAATCAATTGGTCTGCGCCTTTTGCAAGATTCCTGTTTCTGTAACCAACGTTGAAACCAAAGCCTGTCAAGCCTTCAAAGTTGTGGTTCACGTTGCCGCCTGCGGTGAAGGTTTGCTTTTTGGCGGGAGTGATATACACGAATGCACTCAATGTGTTGGTATCCCTGCGCGAACGTTGCATTTCGATACTCACAAATTTGAACGCGCCCAATTCATTCAACCTTCTCAGGCTTCGCGTGTAAGCATCCTGGGTAAACAATTCGCCTTCGCGGAAAAAAATCGCCTCGCGCAAAACCCTTTTTCTGAACAATTCTTTTTTATGAATAAAACGAAATTCGTGTAACGAAGTAGTGTCGTAACCTTGCGCCAGCGCATTGCCGCTTCCCTGCTCATAATCGGTAAAAACCAACACTCTGTTTATCCTGTAAGGTCGGTGGTCTGCGCTATCCGAAGGTTGATTGACTTTCACGCGAACATCCACCGTGTGCGCTGCGGTGTTGGTATCTAAATCAAAAGTTACATATTCTTTATTGAAGAAGAAAAAGCCGTTGTTGCGCAAGTCTGTTTCGATGCGTTCGCGTTCGGCTTTCAAAGCGGTAACATCAAACCGTACATCGCGTTTCAACAAGGTGTTGCCCATTTTTACGCGGGCAATACTTTCGCTTACCGTGCCGCCCATCGGAAAGCGCACCGTTCCTATTTTCCAAACCTGACCTGCATTGATGTGATAGGTAACAACGGCACGTTTTTTCTTTTCTTTTACTTCATACGAAACATCATTTTCAAAATATCCGAAGTTCCACAGATAGTTTTCCATAGAAATTTCGGTTTTTCTGATTACGGCAGAATCAAGCAGCACGGGAGCTTCTCCCACTTTTTCTTTTATCCACGACTTGAATTTAGACGGTTTGCCTTTGTTGGCAGAAGTGTAAAACCACAGGCGAATCGGCATGATGCCGAGAAACCTTGTGTTGGGCTTTGGCACTGCAATTTGCGAAAGGTCTTCGCGCAGTTTATCGCGCTCGCTTACTTCTTTGATGCTTTTTACATCCACTTTATTGCGCAGCATCAGGACTTTGCCTTCGGGCAAACTTTTGTTCACGGAACAGGAGTTTACCGTGCATAAAAGCATAACACAAAAAAGCCACCACAGCAAATGCTTTACAGCCATCAAGTAAGAATTTCTATTTTCGGCATTAACAAAGAAAAGATGCTTACGAAGGCAAAAATCAAATTTCTCCAATCGCTGCAACATAAAAAAATCAGGCAATTATACCACCGCTTTATTACAGATGGCGATAAAACTGTACGTGAGCTGATAAATTCCGGTTTTATTATTGAAACAATTTATGCAGAGCCGTGGTGGCTGAATAAGTTTAAATCGCTGGTAAACAATTCGACAGAAATTGTTGAAGTGAGTTCAAATGCTTTGCAAAGTATTTCAACTTTGCAAAGTGCAAACGGTGTGGTGGCGGTGGCAGAAATCCCCGCGCCACAAGCGGTTGCGGCACTTGAAAATAAATTATCCATTGCTTTGGATAACATCAATGATCCGGGAAATTTGGGCACTGTAATTCGCATTGCGGAATGGTTTGGGATTGATACAATTTTGTGTTCGGAAACCTGTGTGGATGCTTTTAACCCCAAAGTAGTGAATGCGGCAAAAGGTTCTTTGTTCCGAACAAAAATTCATTACCTGAATCTTGAAAATTATTTTTCAAAAAATGATTCTAAGGTTTTCGGTGCTGTGCTGGACGGTGAAAATATTTTCAAAACCGAACTTTCTTCAAGCGGAATTATTTTGATTGGAAGTGAAGCGCATGGCATTTCAGCAGAACTTTATCCTTTTATTACACAAAAAATTTCGATACCTGCTTTTGGCAAGGCGGAATCGCTGAACGCGGGCGTTGCAACGGGAATTATTTGTGCGGAATTTTTGAAGAGAAAAACGCAATAAATTTTCATTGTATGCTACAATTCATAGACCAGATTGGGAATACAATAGCATTGCCTGCGCCACCGCAAAGAATCATTTCATTAGTTCCTTCGCAGACGGAGTTGTTGTATGAGTTAGGTTTGCGGGATGAGGTGGTGGGTATCACGCGCTTTTGTATTCATCCGAAAGAATGGCTTGAAACAAAGGCGAAAATTGGCGGAACTAAGCGGTTTAATTTTGATGCTGTTCACGCGCTGCAACCCGATTTGATAATCGGCAATAAAGAAGAAAATTACAGGGAAGGAATTGAGGAATTGCAAAAGCATTATCCTGTGTGGATGAGTGATATTTTCAATTTGGAGTGTGCTTTGAATATGATGTTGCAAATAGGAACGATAACCGGCAAGCGCGTACCGGCAGAAAATCTTGTTGCAACTATTCGCGGCAAGTTTAAGCAGTTGCCGCAGACAATCGCTAAACCGCGCGTTGCTTATTTTATCTGGCGAAAACCCTACATGGTGGCTGCCGGCAACACTTTTATTGATGCGATGTTGCAGACAATCGGTTTCGTAAATTGCTTTGAAGGCGCAGCGCGTTATCCCGAAATAACATTAGCGCAACTGCAACAACAGCAACCCGATTTTATCTTTCTTTCATCAGAACCTTACTCGTTTAAACAACATCACATCAGCGAGTTTCAGGATGCCTGCCCCGATGCAAAAGTGATATTGACAGACGGAGAAATGTTTAGCTGGTATGGCAGCAGGTTGTTGTACAGCCCCGATTATTTTATGCGTTTGGTTATGGAGTGTGAACTTACAGAAATATTCTTCAGTAAAATAACGTGAGTTATGGACTAATTGCCGAAAAATTACAACTATAAAATTTAACCACAACTTGTTCCATAAAGCGGAATAGATACATAGTTGATTCCGATAGCGGGCTACCTGCCAAACTTGTTTTGGCTATGTAAATTTTGATTGCACACAGAATAGGGGAGTACACAGAGCGTTTAATTACGCAAGCAACCTCCCACCTCTCAACTATTATGCCACTAAAAAAATCCTTCTAATTTGCGGGCGAAAAGGCTGATTGTTCAGTCGTGTTAATATGAAAAAATACTATCCCGCTTTAATTGTTTTTATTATCCTGTTCATTGACCAAGCCTCTAAAATATGGGTAAAAACCACCATGCTTATCGGTCAGGAAATTGTGATTGCTTCCTGGTTCAAAATTCACTTTACCGAAAACGAAGGTATGGCTTTCGGTATGGTGTTGCCCGGCATTTACGGTAAAATAGCTTTAAGCACTTTTCGTGTATTTGCAGTTGGGTTTTTAATTTACCTGATAAGAAACTTAGTGAAAGAAAATGCGCACTGGGGCTTTGTTACCGCCATGAGCATGATATTGGCGGGTGCGCTCGGCAATATCATTGACAGCGCAGTTTACGGCTTAATTTTTTCCGAAAGTTATTATGGCGTTGCAACTTTTGTTCCCTTTGGCACAGGCTATGCAGAGTTTTTGAAAGGGCACGTGGTGGATATGTTTTTCTTTCCGCTTTACAGTGGTTTTTTACCCGAATGGCTTCCGTTTTTGGGCGGAAAGTTCTTTACTTTTTTTGATGCCGTATTCAATGTTGCGGATGCTGCAATCACATCCGGTGTAGTTATTATCCTTCTGTTTCAAAAAACCTTTTTTGCCAAAAAGCCCGAACCTGTTATTACACATTCAGAGGTAATCACTCAGGAATTGCAATAAGTATTTTCCGAATATCAACAACCCGATTATCACAGCAAAAAATACAGCTACAAGCACTGCACCTGCGGCAATGTCTTTTGCTTGTTTTGCCAAAGGATGAATTTCGGGCGAAGCCAAATCCACAGTTTTTTCTATTGCGGTGTTTATCATTTCAGTTGAAACTACAACAGAGGCGGCAAGTATCACCGCCAGCCATTCATTCAGGTTTATATCCAACAACAATCCGGCTGCAATAACCAATAAAAGTATCGTAAGATGAATTTGAATATTGCGCTGCTCCCATACCGCCACTTTGATTCCGGCAAGTGCATACGATAAACTTTTGATGAACTGCTTCATAACAAGCTGTGATATTACTGATTGTGCATGTATGTTCATACAAAACAAAAAGCCGCTTCTTGTGAAACGGCTTTTGGCAATAATCATAAAGGATAAATCCTATCGCTGTAAAACAATTTGTTTTGTCATCACCACATCATTCAACCTTACACGAACCGTGTAAACACCTGCCGAATATTCATTCAGATTCAAAGAAATATTTTCGGTTTGAACAGATGTTTTATTCAAGCTGCTTAACAGTCTTCCGGCAGCATCATACACTTCTACCAACACATTTTGTTCTGCATCGGTTTCAATTGAAAGTGTTGCAATGCCCGATGTAGGATTCGGATACAAGGATACTTTTCGGATGCCGTTTATTGTGTTGCCGATGCTGCTGATAAAGTCAATAGTATCTTTCAAAACAAAAGTACAACTGTTAGCATCGGTAACAGTTAAAGTATAAACTCCGGCAACGGCAGCAATATCTTTTGTTGTTTCGTTGTTATCCCAAACGTAAGTATAGTTAGGTGTTCCACCGCTTACGGTAACTGTTATACTTCCATTAGTTGCGCCACTTTGCGGAGTTGCAACCGAACTTGCAGTAATTGCCGAAGCTGCCTGAGTAACCGTGTAAACTGGCGAAAAACCCGGACAACCATCATTGCTGATAACAGTTACATTGTAAGTTCCCGCAACAAGACCTGTAATTGTTTGTGTTGTTTTTCCATCGTTCCATTGATAAGAAAACGGCTGAGAACCATTAGAAAAATAAACCGTCAAAGCACCCGATGAATCGCCAAAGCAGGCAACATTGGTTTGCGCAATGCTGTCCACCACAGGGTTTCCGGTTACTGAAACAGTATCGGTAAATGTATAGCAACCTAAAAGTGTATGCGTAATTATGTGTTCGCCAATGCCTGCGAGCGCGGGATTAAATTCGTTATCATTTTCGATACCTGCACCCGTAAACACACCGCCACCAACAACGGGCGTAAGCGTTTCGTTAGAAGCTAACTCGCAATAAACATCACCATTGAATCCTGTGAAACTTGCATCTGCAAGACCTGCATCCATCAGGAATAAACTCGTAGTATCATAATCATCTTCAATGTAAGGAGCTAATTGAACATAATAGGTTTTGCCCGGCACCAAACAATTCACGGTGTCAATCAGCGGAGAGAAAATATAAACTCCGTTTGCCGTAGCATCCGGGTCGTCATCATTGGCAGCAAGCAGCTTGTAATTACCCAAAGTAGAATCGGCAAGATTGGCGCAGGTGTCGGCTTCCCACAAAGCAAGGCGGGCATCAAAACTTGGAGCATACAGTTTCACCCTGCCCGATACCGGAGCAGTGAACTTGAACCAAAGCGAATTGGTTAGCTCTCTGTTGCACCAAGTGTTCTGAGATTCGCAATCACCGCCCAACGGTCGCACTTCGCGGGCAGAAGCTGTTGCAAATTCCATAGTGTATGGACCATTTTTGCCAAAGTTAATGGCAATGGCATCGCAAGGCTCATCGCCCGGCTGATAAATTGTTAATGCAAATGTATCGGAATAAGAAACCGTACATCCCGGAGTTGAAACTTTTGCTCTTAAATAGAAAGTGCCAACCGCATTTAAAAACAAAGGCAGGCTGTCGTTTGCAATGTGCAACGCAGTAAACGGACCCGCAGGATTCAGTGATATTTCCCAAGCCGGTTTTCCTGTAAATCCGTTCAGCACAAATATCTCGCTTGCATTTGCTGCGCCTAAACTAACGCCCGATATAGTTCCCCCAACCGTTGGCGTGGTGCATGGTGGCGGAACCTGTATGTAAATGCTGTAATCTTCGGTTTCACCGTAATTGTAGGTTGCGCAGGCATCGCTGCCTGTTAATGCCGTGCCCCATCTTACGCGCAAACGCATCATGGTGTTGCCTGTTGCGGCATTGGCAGGAATAGTGATTGTATTAAATATTGTGCTGCCGAAACCGCTTCCGATGTTTTGATATTCCGATGTTTCAAAAGTGCCGTTTTGGTTGTAATCAATCCACAAACCAACATACTCTGTTCCTCCTTCACCAACGGTTACGGAAATGGTATAATCCTCGCCTTGATAGAACGTATCAACGGTTGATGAATAAAGTTCATAGCCGTTTGGCGAACAGCCCGATGTGTTATTGATATTGTTTACGGTAACATTAAAAATCACATCATCTTCCGTACAATTATTTGCCGAAGGCTGGCAATAGCAATTCAGTAATGATTTTAATTTTAAAAACAACACGGTTGAAGTATCTGATAAGCCGCTCGTAAGACAGGTAACGATACATCTGTAATAAGTTTCTGCCGATAAGTTTGTTGTGAAAGAGGATGTTGTTCCCGAAGCATTGGAATAGCTTACGCCATCAGCCGATGAAATCCACTGATAAGCTAAGCCGGATGCAAGGGTTGCACCGGGTAATGAAAGCGTAAAATTTGTGTTGTCGCAAACCGAATCCTGAACTGTTGATTGAGTAATTCCCGCAGTTGGAGTTCCCGTGCAAGTAGCAGGTGGCGCATAAGTATAAGTCAATCCCGAAGCAGGCATACCGGGTGGTGTATTAACGGTATTATATGCCTGAGTTGCACCATTTGTTGCGCCCGCTGCCGACAGATTAAACGAAACACCCGTGCTGTTAGACCTGTTATGGTAATCGGTATTGCTTGCTCCCCGCAAACCAACTTGCGCAGTACCCGAAATAGAACCTGAACCGATAAGATAACTGCCATTGCCATACACAATCACCACCTTGTTTCCATTCTCCTGCAATCTTATCTGGAAGTTTTGCGAATATGCCTGTGTGGTAGATGTGCTGTAAGACGGTCTGAAATTTTTCCATTGAATAACCACTTCCCTGTCGGGCGCAGCGCCTACTGTTTCCCATCGAATTTCGCCCGTTTCCCCGCTGATGTTATACAACGAGTTGATCTCTTTTCCCCATGCAGAAACCGCACCGGCATAAGCAGTAGTTCCGCTTATTGGCGAGTAGTAATCAGCCGCAGGAGGCGTTGTGCCAAAGGTGATAAAACCGTTTGTGCTGACATTGCAACCCGTGTAGGAATTTCCGTTAAAAGTAAAAGCAAACGGAAACGAAGCATCGGGAATGTTGTAAATAACATCATCCAACGAAAGCACAGGGTCAAAAACATTAGGTAACAATATCTTTTCTCAACCCTCTCCATTATCAATATAAACGTTGGAGCTAATTAGAACCAAATCACTACATCTTCTTTGACTTCTTCTATCTCTTTCTTTGTGGTTTCCTCAAATGATTTAATCACCTGTTCTTTGATTTTTTCCTCTACAACGTTTATGTCAGTAGGATTTAGTTGTATCTTATTCATACAATTTGATTTTAGAAGGGGGGTTTTACGTCAATAAAATCCCCCTTTGTTATTTAATGCGGCAAAATAAGATATGCTCTGGAATATAGCGTATGCTAATAGTGACTACTTATGCACATTATTCAAAAAGACTTTTCAGAGATTTGGGTACTAAGATATGAAGATTCTAAACGTTTACGTTCTCATGTCCGCATTGAGGACATTTATACAGTTTAAGGGGCTGATTAAATGTCTTCTTGAACCCGCACTTGTCACATGTATTTATCCATCCTTCTTCCTCCTTTGTATTTTTAGGAGAACTAACTGCCCAAATTAGAGCAATAATTGAAATACCGAAGGCTATGCCTAAAGACATAAGGTTTCCATTGTAATCCATGGCGCTAAGAGCATACCACCAATATAAAGGCGTACTAATGGTCGTAATAATTAAAATCCCTGGAAAATACTTCCTGTTTATCGCAATAAAGGCAGGAATCATGCTGAATAAAGTTATTAGAAAAAATTCTAAGTCAACAGCCATGAAGAAATTGATAGTAGGTGAGGTATCATACCGATTTCCTACAATTTCCCAAGCCGTCTGTTTTACAATTAAAGCGAATAAAGTAGAGATAGTTAAAGAAAGAACCAGAACAGTTACAAATCGTTTCATGTTATTAGAGATTTTGATTAATAGTTATCTATCCCTAATAACCTTGTTGTTACACAGAAAATCAGCGTGGGACAAGAAGTCTATCTGATTCTCTGGTACGACCAAGCACCATGCTTCAAAATAGGAACAGCCCCACGCCTTACGTGAGCACCAGCCCTTATCCATGAAGCATTCTGTAATTGGTCGTTTTGAGAATCAGGATATAACTAACGCTATATGTTGAATGAGTTTACATACTTTCTGTTTTGAATGAAGCGAAAATATGTAAAAATCCATATTGTAAAAAAGAATTTTGACTGATGTAGTTATAGAGAAAGGGAAACAGGTTGAACTGTTTCCCCTCTTGTAGCTCAAAGGATAGAGCAACGTTTTGCCGAAACGTAAGATATGGGTTCGATTCCTATCAAGAGGACTATAACTGTGATTTAAAAAAGATTATTTCTATTAATAATCATACCAGAAAATTGAGTTAATAGTAATTTGAATCTCAATTCATAATCCAATTCTCTTGTATTATATCTAAACTCAAATTCATCGCAATATCTATGCAGAAGTCTTTTACTTACTGAATGATATATTCCAACTAATCCCTTCTTTAGAAAACTCCAAAACCCCTCTATGGTATTCGTTGAGAAACCGTTACAAACATATTGATAAGCTGAATGGTTTACTATCTGATGTTCATTGAAGTGTTTTCTTAATCCAAAATAGCCTCTATACTCATCTGTTACAATAGTTGAATTCGCTTTTATCTTATTTCGTATAATCAATTGCATTCCCTTTTTGTAAAAGCGTTTTATTGGGATAGTTATTACTCTTCCAGTTTCCTTTTCAATCATCCCGAACACAATTGCTTTATCCTTTGTAGAACGTCCTTGAGCATTTCGTATCTTCTTATTCCAATGTCTGTTCTTATTCTTTCCTCCCACATAGGTTTCATCCATTTCAACAATTCCTTCCATTTTGTGTTTGAAGAGATTATTGTTCATACCCTCTCGAATCTTATGTAACATGAACCATGCGTTCTTTTGAGTGATATTAATATCCCTTGCAAGCTGATGAGATGATATTCCTTTCTTATGACCTGACATAGCTAAAATAGCATAGAACCAGCTTGTTAGTGGAATATGGGTATTCTGAAACATAGTACCGTATAATACAGTGAAGTTTCTCTTACAAGAGGCACACTTGTATCGCTTGTTATCCTTGAACTTGTAAATCTTCTCATGGTGCTTACAGTAAGGACAAACAGGCTTATCGTTCCACAAAACTTTCTCTAAGAATTTACGGCATTTCTCATCCGTATTGAATTTGAACACAAGAGATAGCAACCCCTCGCTTTTACATTTACTACGCATATTATACTGATTTGTCAATCACATAAACGTTGCGGAGCAAAAAATTTAAAATAAAAAGGAGCCAAAAGTTGTTAAGCGATTGGCTCCTGAAGGCGGGATTTAGGTGACAAATCAGCATCCGTAGCCTCTATATTTATTAACGCTGTCAGTGTTATTTTAGCTTGTTAGATTGGTAGGTTGAGAAAAGATATTGTTACCAAACATTATCGGTGGCTGTACCCAACACCGTGCCACCCGTAATTTCGGTATAAGCAGAATTGGATTGAGTAAAAAGATAACCTGAAACCTGTGCGCTTAACTGTTGCAAACTCAGCGCAAGCAACACAGCCGAAACAAAAACACTTCGTAAACTTAATTTCATACTTCAAAAGGTTTAAATGAAAAAATCTGTTGTATGAAATAGCCGAGAACGAAGTTAAACTTTTGAGATTTTATGAATAGTAACTTTTCAAAATCTTGTGGAAAACCTGATTGGCAGAGATGAGTTGTGATGAAATTCTCTGCGCCTTTGCGAGAAACATCAATTTGCGCAAGCAAACACGCTGATTTCTCTGTGTATTCCGTGCGAAATTTTTACATAGCCAAAATAAATTCCTCTCAACCTTCACCTCTCACCTCTCAACATATTTTGAATTTTTATTGAACTTGCTTTTTCTTGAAACCAAAAAAGAAAACCGCCCAAGCCAAAATGGTAATTACGCCTGCGGCAACAATGGGCAATGCAGCACTGAAACTCACCAACACACCTGCAATCAAAGGCGGAATAGCAAACGAAACACTTTGTACAGATTGCTGAATACCGAGAATTTCCCCCTGCGTTTCTTTGGAACTTAATTGTGAAATAATACTTGTGATGTTTG